>NZ_MIBT01000088.1:0-1062 GCF_001829605.1 Sulfuricurvum sp. RIFCSPLOWO2_12_FULL_43_24
GAAGCCCTGAGCACTGGGATGTTAAACAGCAAAAGACATTTACTCTCGATGATTTTAATGGGATGTTTGATATTAAATACAAAAATTTAACAGATTTTGAACGTTATGTCCTTAAACCGACCAAAGAGGAAATGCACGAAAAAAGCGAGATCAGTTTCGATTACGTTATTAATAAGGGCTATTCAAGCCGAATTAAAAGAGGACGACCAAAAGCCCTCGACTGCACGATTAAGCTTGTACAAAACAAGATTAGACAGCGAAGACTATTTTAACTTAATTAACACTATTGACTTATTTAACTTATTTAACTAAAATAACATAAATAACTTATTTAACCAAAGGGCAAACGATGGAAATTTCAATAATGAATTTCAAAGGTGGGCAGGGTAAAACGTCGATAGCGTTAAATCTTGCGTACTCATTCGATTACGGTATCGTGGCAAATGAGACATACACGGTACTTAAAAATCATTTAGACGATAACCACCTGTTGATTACGACCGATGCGATCCCATCCGGGATGGATGATGTAATCTATGATTTCGGCGGTGGGATCACCCCTCACATGGCAGCGGCGATCAAACGCTCAAATGTTGTCATTATTCCTTTCATTGTTGAACAAGCAAACGTCGAAGTAACTATTGAAGCTATCAACTCTGTATTAGCTCTCAACAAAAATATAATCCTTGTACCAAACAAGATCAAAGAGAGTGACAAGGATTTTGAAGTTCTCCTCGACACGCTCAAAGAGTTCGGGTTCGATCATCTTCCAATATCTCCTATTCGGTCGTCAATGGCTCTACAGAACATTTTTTCAGAGCAAAAAACCATTAAGCAAATGCAAGAGGAGGGCGGTTTAAATGGCTTTAATTACCGCAAAGTTTCAGAGGACTTTAATAACTTAATTAAGTTAATTAAGTTAATGAAAGTGGATAAATAAAATGGCTTTTAAGGGTTTAAAAAAAGGGGAAGAAAAACCACCGGTTAATCACTTCGATGCAATCAAAGAGAGCGACAAAAATAGCCAATTCGGTCGCCCGATCATTGAGGACTATAAAAAAC
>NZ_MIBT01000088.1:1098-4035 GCF_001829605.1 Sulfuricurvum sp. RIFCSPLOWO2_12_FULL_43_24
TGATCGATGCGCTTTCGCCTATTGCTTTTCAGAACGGGTGCAAAGATGTAACCGCATACGCAAAAAAGATTTTGACAGATGAATTTAACAAAATATCTAAACTGTAAGATTTTAAAATGAAACCAATAAAAGCACACCAAAAATTAGAAGAAATTTCAACAACAAAGATTTATGCTGCCATTGAAAAATTGATGGATGAAAACAAAGTGCTCAATCAATCAAGCGTGGCTAAACAAGCGGGGATAAGTCGCAACACCGCCAAAAAATATTTAGTTAAATTGGGCTTCATTGAAACAGATAGAACACTCCAATTAAACAGATTGAGCAATGATTTAAAATTACTTCTTACAAAGAAAAATATTGCACAAAAGGACGAAATAAAAGAGGCTTTCAAATGGTTCTTGTTTATGCAAGATCTAATCAAAACTCATCCCGAATTTAAACCGAAAAACTGGGAACAACAGTGCAGTGATTGGGAGAATTTTTTTAAGCCATGTTTTGGGGTTACTTCGTGATAAATTTTTTAATTATTGCTTCGTCAAATTCCCCGACACTTAATGCTAAATAATATTGATACCAAAGCGAATCGGACGAATCTCCTATTAAAAGATCCCGCCGGATCAGACGGGATGATCTCGCTTTTAAATTATTGACAATATCACTGATTGACCACTTCGGCGGGTATGAAATCAGCAAGTGAACAAACTCTTCCCCGCCACTAAATTCCTCCAGAGATCCACCCATTTCACTTATTGTTTCTTGCATCACTTTTTGGAGAAAAATTAAATGATCCGGAGTAAATATTTTCTGTCTTTTTTTTGTTATGAACACCAAATGAGATTTAAGCGAGTAGCGAGCAAAACGATTTTTTGTAATTTTCATAAAATACATACCTATTTAAAATATATTGACATAGTACCGTAAAATTGGTATAATTTCAACAGTACAGACCTATTTACGAAGTTTTTTTTTAAACGTCGTTTCAGATTGGCATTGTACAACTTTATGGTGGAGAAATGACATGCTAAAAGGGAAGAAAGAAACTCAGAGAGAGCGAACAGAACGAGCGATAAGAGAGTGTTATCCTCGCATGAAAGCAATCGCAAAAATAGAGGTATTGTTTGATCAAATTTTATTGTTGCTGCCAATAGCAGATAGCAAAGAATTGAAAAAAATATTGACCCAAGATATAGCGACGGTGTAATAAATAAAAAGGACTAAAAATGGAAGAAAAAAAAGTAAAAAAACCATTTAAACAACAATGGGAGGAGTTTGATTTTTGCCTCGCCACTAAATTTGCCATTCATGAATGGTGGGGTGATTTCAAAGCTCTTGTTACTGGTGGATCGATACCACAAAGAATTTCATATGATGAGTATGTGGAGGCGTTCTATGCTAAGAAAAACTCTAAAAATTAGCATTGTTTTGGCGTGTTTAATCAGTCCGAATGTCTACGCAGGGGGTGACGCTTCACAAGCCCTGCAAAGCATCCAATGGGCTACCGCTGAAACGGGCAACGCTGTGAGCTTGGCGAAACAGATTGAGCAGATCACAATCGCTACAAATAATCTTCAACAAAACATTCAAGCGGTGCAGATGGCACAGCAGAATTTAAAAGCGTTAAGTTCGATGGATGTTTCAAACTTCAATAAGTACATCGATCAGCTCACAAATATTATGCGTTCAACAAACGGCATCGCTTACAATATGTCTGATCTTGATACAAAATTCTCAACGACGTTCCCCGGATACGATGAACACATGAAGCAGGGATTAGTCGGCACAAGCAGAGAACAAGCCTCATCATTCTCTCAATATTATAAATCCTTGACCGATCAGAACCGTGGAACGGCTCTTGGTACGCTCCAAAATCTACGAGCTACCAATCAGGATTTACAAGACGATCAACTTAACATGAATATGTTGAAGCTCCAGAGCCGAAGTTCAAACGGGAACTTATCGGCTATTCAGGCGGCGAATGAAATCGCTATGCACCAAACGGACACCCTCAAAAAGCTTCATTCAACGATGTTGATGCAAACGAACCTTATGGCACAACAATCGGCACAGCAGAATGAGGAAAAAGCTGTAGGACAAGCACAAATACAAAGATTTCTCACAAGTGGCAAAAAGCCCGTCAAGGGCGACGAAAAAAATATCAAAACATGGTAAAGGACACCAAAATGAAAACAGTATTAACAATCGCAACGATCACGGCAATCTTACTCACTGGGTGTGGTAGTGAAACAAAAACACAGAAATATTATGAAGATCACCTTGACGAGGCTAAGTCTTTAGTTGCTGAGTGCAAAACTGCTCAATCAATGACAGAGGAAGAAACAACAAATTGTGGACTTGCTGAACAAGCTCTATTTTTTCACACAGGTAAAAAGCCCATCAAGGGCGACGAAAAGGATATTAAAACATGGTAAGAATAATATTCTTAACTCTGTTTCTTCTCCCTTCCCTTCTATTTGGTGATGTTGATGCAAACAATAACGTTCAAGGTGTATTGGAAATATTTTCTGCCGCCTCAGCTTCGTGGGTTAATGCGATCAAGCCTGCGGGGATGTGGCTCTTTACCGCTTTTATTACAATTGATTTTGTGTTGACTTTTGGGGCTATGGCACTTAAAGGTACGGACGTAGGCGCGCTTTTATGGACATTAATCGAAAAAATCATGTGGATAGGTTTTTTCTTGATGATCTTCAATTCGGTTGATTATCTAAAAATGATACCTGAATCATTCGCACAAATTGCCACAAACGCCACAGAGCGAAATATCCAACCAGATACCATTTTAGAGGCGGCAATGGATTTGGTTGTTGCCGTGTTTAATGGTATGAGTATCACTAATATTCCACTGAGTTTTTTAGCAATTATTACAGGAGTAATTGCTCTTATTGCATTCGGAACAATGGCAGCGCAATTATTTAT
>NZ_MIBT01000088.1:4069-5672 GCF_001829605.1 Sulfuricurvum sp. RIFCSPLOWO2_12_FULL_43_24
AGCCCTTTTTACTGCGGGTATGGAGTTGATGTTCATTAAACTTGTACTGGCACTTACGATTTCAACCGTGGAACGGCTCGGTGAAACTGTAAGTAATGATGTTAATTCATATACTGCAATATTAGCTCTGTCTATCGTTCTCGCCTCGGTAGTTCACATGATCAATGGAATTGTTAATAGCCTTATGAGCGGTTCACTCGGTGGGAACTCAACGGCTGGTTTGGGCGTAGCGGCGGGTGTCGCAGGTGGTGCTATGGCGGGTGTTGCCGCCACTGCTAAAGGTGCAGCGGGCATGAGTAATGCCGTGAAAGCGGCAAAAGCGCTGAGTGCAGCGGGGCAAGGTTCAACGATGGGCAATGTCATTAAAGCGGTCGGTGCCGAAATGGTACGCAAAGCAACCGGCGCAGATTCAAATAACCCATTACAACGAGCCGCTCGATCAATGGATCAAAAAGTACAGGGCTTGAATGAGCAGAAAGAAATGAACGCCGCCAAAGCCGATGCGGGAAGCTATGTAAATAGTGTATCCGGTATTTAAAGGATAATGGATGAGTGAAAAAACAATGCCGGTATCAGTAGAAATCAGAAAAATGCACGAGGAATTGGCAGCACGAGATCCTAAACACGCTGCATGGTTGGCAAGGGTTGATGAGCGCAGAAGAGAGGAAGAGGCGAAAGATAAAGTGCTCAATCAATCAAATGAAAAGGTTGAGCCGTGACAGATGCAGAAAATGAGCCTTTTAAAATGACAGCTAAAAGAGGTCTTTTAATGCTGATCGCTTTGTTACCTCAAACCCTTTTTATAATGGCTTTTATTGGTTTTGTAGTTATGTTTTTTATCGAAAAGAATAGTATCCGAATGTTAGTTGGGATTACTATGTTCTTTGTACTTTTGCCTTTAGGTGGTTGGTATGGTGGCAAGAAGTGGAATATTTTGGCTAAACGATTTCAAGAAGAAGATAAACAATGACAAAAGAACAAAAAGAATATATTGGGATGTTGGCTGACAACTATAATCAAGAAGTTGAAAAACTTTACCAATATGAAATAAGACTAAAAAACACCCTAACTGATATTGAAGCAGCAAAAAAAATAGCCCGCAAAACACTGGATAATAAACTTGCTGATTTTGTGTCAAAGATATTTGAAGAACAAGACCGAGAATATTACAAAAAATATGAAGATATGGGAATTTCTACGGATGGAATATTCTTTAAATCCACTATGTTTATTTCAAAAGTTATTTTGTTTTTTGAAAAAATAATGACTAAGTTCAAAAGAAAAAATACCTGTAATTCGTGATATAATTTCACTGTGAACAAAGTAACTATTCTTTCCGTCTGATTAACGGATAGAGGAAATGGGCGGTGATCTTCGGGTCATTGCCCTTTTTTTTTGCCGATTTTTTCGGCTATGGTAGGGGTGGGTGGGATTTCCTCGAAAGGAAGTAGTTTACTTTGTATCACTTAACGATGGTCTTTTTATTGCTGATGGTGCTTGCGCCCGCTCTGCATTAATCAAAAACGAGGGAATAATCACCCCTCGGACTATCTCTCAATCCCTTTCTTTTGTTTCTCTTCGATGGCTCTTTCGCCTTTTTCGT
>NZ_MIBT01000089.1:0-27475 GCF_001829605.1 Sulfuricurvum sp. RIFCSPLOWO2_12_FULL_43_24
TATCTCTTGCGTGATCCCCGCTTCCGTGGAGAGGGAAACATCCGCCAAGATCAGAGTAGACATATCCCTCATCTTTCTCTCATACGTCTCAAAAAATCGCTGCGGGTGGTTTGAACGGTTCTGATGTCCTTTGTAATCGATCCATGTATCGATATTGATCTCATCGCCATAGGGGAGATTATCTCTTTTGATCCGATCGAGTTCCATCAGATCCAGTTCACTTTGGATACGGCGCATCATTTTTTGCAGTCGTTTGGGTAACTCGATAGGCTCGGTATAGAGAGAAACAAAGGGTTTGATGCAGACATAGTTTTTAAGATAGACCTCTTTTTTATAGTCCCACTCATCGATAAAATGCCCTTTACCTAATGGATATTCTTCAATACTGTTGGCAGAGATATCCAGATCCATTTTGATCCGTGCACAGAGGTTGGCATCTTTTTGTCCCAGCGTTATCTCATCCAAATCTTCGGCATTGTAGAGGGCATCTTCATCGTAACTGTCGTTTTCCTGCCGATCTACACGCACTTGCTCCATAAAACTCAGTATCGATTCGGGTAAAAAGAGGAGAAGTCCGTCCGTCTCTTTTTTATCATCGATCTGTTCACTCTTTTTCTTCATCTGCAAGGTTTCACTTTGACGCTGCTCATCGTTTTGTCGTTGTATCTCCTCTTCATCACTGCTGTCTAGGAGTTTATTAGCGGTAGAGAGGGAAGGATAAATCCATAAAGGGTTGGGATAATTATCCGCTGATGAGCCTTCGAGTGAAGGTTCAATCGTGGATAATTCAGGATAATTTTGCACTAAAAAAGGGTATGCATACGTATAAAATTCGTTAAAACCAGTATATCTTTCGATCAGCAGACGAATGGCATTCGTATTTTCAGAGGATATATTTTTTGTTTTGATGTTGACGATTGTTAGCATGGCAATCAGCCAGTAATAGTGCATCTCATTGTGCACTCTATGGGGAAAATAGGCTAAAGAGGCAGGGAGGTAAACCCCTTTTTCATCTTGCCAGGCAAGGAAAAAAGTTTTACCGGTTCCTGAAAATTTCTCTAGCAGCGTTCGCGATGTTTTAATCGATCGTTTGTCGGTAATATGAAGTTCTTTGCCTTTTTCACCCCCTAAAAGGTGGTAAAAGAGTTTTAACCCTTTGGCAATGTCAGAAAATACGACCGCTTCCTCTTTAAAAAAACGAGACGCTTTTTGGGTGACATAGTGATCCCAAAACTTACCGACTTTTTCATCCATTACGCGCTTACTTTCTCTTCTTTGACAAAGAAACTGTAGAAATAGGTCAACAGTCCCAAGAGAACCATTACCCCAAAGGCTAAACGAACCATATAAACGGTAGAGATAGCCGCTTGGGTTTCCATAAAGCCAACCGCATGTGCCGCGTCAGGAAGACGTTGCATCTCGATTTGCATAATCCCCGCAACCGTTAATGCCAACGTCAAGCCGATCATACCGAGTACCATCATCCAAAAACTGGCTAATTCCACTTTTTGCGATTTTGGTCCATTTCCATGAGGTCGTCCGCGAAGGATCGGCATGGCATACGATATCATCGTGAAACAAATCATCACATACGCACCGAAAAAGGCGAGATGCCCGTGTGCAGCGGTCAACTGTGTACCGTGTGTGTAGTAATTAATTGGTGCGAGTGTGTGTAAAAAGCCCCAGACCCCTGCGCCCAAGAATCCCACTACAGCCGTACCTTTTGCCCATGTCAAGGCGATTTTATTGTCATGTTGTATACGACGATTTTTCGCCATATTGTAGGCAAATAGAATCATCAAGAAAAAGGGGATAGGCTCTGCCGCCGAAGCAATCGATCCGATCCACAACCAATAACTCGGAGTACCGATATAGAAAAAGTGATGCCCTGTTCCGGCAAGCCCGGAGATAAGGGTCATCGCAATAATCAAATAAAGCCATTTATCAATGTGCTCACGATCAACTCCGGTCGTTTTAATGAGGACAAACGCCAAAAGAGCCCCTAAAATAAGTTCCCACGTCGCTTCAACCCACAAATGGACAACGAACCACCAGAAGAATTTATCCATAACAAGGTTTTCAGGGACGTAAAATGCGAATAAAAAGAAAGCCGCCAAACCAAAAAGACCCGTCAATAAAATAACCGATATCGTCGTTTTACGACCTTTAAGAACCGTCATAGTCACATTTAAAATATACGATACAACGACCAGAACAATACCGACCTTAGTAAGTGTCGGCTGTTCCAAAAACTCACGACCCATCGTCGGCCAAAAGCTGTTCGCAAGGGACTCTGACAATGTTGCATAAGGGACAAATAAATATCCAAGGATTGTCGCTACCCCTGCCGCCGCAAAAATCCAAAATGTCAGTTTCGCCAGCATCGGGCTCCAGAGTTCTCGTTCGCTCTCTTCAGGAATCAGGTAGTACGTCGCACCCATAAATCCAAACAACAAAAGGACGATCAATAAATTCGTATGAACCATACGGAGTACATTAAACGGTATCGCCGGAAATAAAAAGTCACCATAGAGGTATTGTGTCCCCATGGCAAGACCAAAAACAATCTCCCCGGCAAGGAGAATGAGTGCAAATATAAAATATGGTTTTGCGACCATTTGAGATGAATATTTCATAGGCTCTCCTTATCCTTTGATGTTTGGCGGCCACTCTTGATTGTTGACACGTGAGGTCCAAATCAAAAAGTCTGCAAGATTATTTACTTGTTCCGGCGTTAGATGAAATTGCGGCATTTTTCTTCTATCCGAAGTTTCTAGCGGTTGTGCCGCCATCCAGCTTGCTAGATACGTTTTAAAAGCAGCTTCGTCATTTCCACCCAAACGAGGAAAAGCATTACCGAGTTCCGGAGCATAATATGCCCCTTCTCCCATAATCGTGTGACAACCGACACAGTTGTTGTTTTCCCATACTTTTTTACCCAAAGCAACGGATTCCGTAATTTTGTCATCATGACTTAATTTCGGAATTTGCTTTACGGTATCAAAGGTAAGTCCTGTAAATACCAAAATGGCAAAAAGGCCCCCGCCAAAGTAAATATTTCTGGCCATATTTTTAGTAATACGCTCAGTCATTTTAACCCCCATTTTTATTCTACCTAATTGTAGTAATTGAAATAGTAGCTAAACTAATTTAATTCCACCTTTATATAGTAATTAGTAAGAACTAACGTTTCGTTGAGGGTAAATATTTTTATGCTGTTTTGAAGCGATTAAAAGTGGTGGAGAAAGAGTGATATGCAGGAGAAATGAATTCTATTCATTTCTCAATACGGTTAAAACATCGACTTCAGAGGCTTTTTTTGCGGGATACCACGCAGAGAGGAGGACGATCACAAATGCACCGATAATAATCGAGAAGAAATCGATAACACTCAGATCCAATGGTAAAGTCGAGGTAGGATAGACATCGGCAGGCAATGAGATGATTTCAAATGTCCCCAATATCCACATCCCTAAAAATCCTAATATCGCTCCCGTGCTAATCCCCAAAACACCGATGACTATACCGAGAATCAAAAAGATTTTTTTAACTTCTTGCTTCGATGCACCCAGCGAAATAAGCAGAGCAATCTCACTGCGACGGTTCATCACGGTCATCAGTAACGACGAGATGATATTAATCGCAGCGATGAGAATAATCAGCATCAAAACGATAAAGAGCGACATTTTCTCCATTTTGAGAGCGGCAAAAAAGTTCCCGTTATCTTCCCACCATCCGCGTATCGATACCGTATCGGGGAGAACTGCTTTCACGCGGTTGATGTCGGCTTCGGGATTGGGCGAATGGATATGGATACCGTCATAAAGATTTTCGGGAATTCCCAAAATACGCTGCAACGATTCCAAGGAGGTATAGGAGAACCCTTTGTCATAGGCACTGAGTCCTGAGTTGAACGTTGAAACCACTTCAAAACGTTTAATCTTAGGGGTAAGGGCTAAACCGCCCGGCTCCATCTGGGTAAAAATATAGGTGAGTTTTTCACCTTCGCCGAGAATAAACTGCTCTTTGAGCGTTTGCCCCACCATCACCTGAAATTTACCGGGGGTTCCCGCATTTAACCCTTCAGCGACAATACGGTTTACCTTCGCTTCTTGGGAAAAATCGACACCGAACAAATATCCCCCCTCCATCTGATCACCACTGCGGGAAAGTACGGCAGAGGTAACATAAGGGCTAAACGATAAATCGGGGAATTTAGCTCTAAGTTGTTCGAGCAAAGTGGTATCTACAGTGCCGTAAAATTTGGGTTGAATGGTGAGGGGGTAGTTCATAACGGTGAGTTTTTTCTTGAACTCATTGTCAAAACCGTTCATCAGTGCCATCGCGATGATAAGGACCATTACCCCTAACGCGATTCCTGAAAATGCGAGGAGTGCTGAGAGAAAGATAAAAGGCTGCTCTTTGTCAAAGCGCAAAAACCGTTTGACAAGGTAGGAGACGATATTCAAGAGGCAAATACCCCTTTTTTCGGTCCCGATTTTCCGCAGCAATTTTTGTATTTTAGGCCGCTTCCACACGGGCATTCGTCATTACGAGCCACTTTCTTATCGTCGCCTTCATGTTCTTGATGGTTAAGACTCATGCGAAACGCTTCCTGTTTTTCCTCTAATTCCATTTGGCGGGCAAACGCCTCAGCCTCTTCTTCGGCATTGTCAACTCTGAATCGGATGATATGAAGCGTTTTAATCGTATCGTATTTGATCGTTTCAACCAGCTCGCTAAAGAGGTTGTAGCTCTCTTTTTTGTACTCGACCAACGGATCTTTTTGGTTATAGGCACGAAGACGGATACCCGTTTTCATGCTGTCCATTTGGTACAAGTGTTCACGCCATGCTGTATCGAGCGTTTTAAGATAAATTTCACGCTCAATATCACTGCGGAGTTTAGGCTCAACAACCGACATTTTATCGTTGTATTCATCGCTCAAGAGGAGAAGCATCTGTGCTCGGATGATATTGAACTCTTTTTCAGTGAAGAGTGAAGCGTCAATATCGGTATTGAGTTCTTCTTTAAGTACCGCGACAAGATGATCAATATCGATCTCTTCTTGTGGGATTCCTTCGAAAATACCGCAATTCATCAGGGTACGATCAATGTATTCTGAACGGATGGTATCGATTTTCTCACCGACGTTGTATTCAGGGTTGAGAAGATCCCCACGGAAACGGTAGACGATTTTACGTTGTTCGTTGGCGACATCATCGTATTCAACGATATTTTTACGCCCTTCAAAATGCATATTTTCCACTTTTTTCTGCGCTTTTTCAACGGCGCGCGTTACCATTGCCGATTCGATGTACTCACCGTCTTCAACGCCCAAACGCTCCATAATCGATTTGATTTTGTCGGAGCCGAAAATACGAAGCAAGCTGTCCTCGAGTGATAGGTAAAACTGGCTGGTTCCCGGATCACCCTGACGCCCTGCACGTCCGCGAAGCTGATTGTCGATACGGCGGTTCTCGTGACGCTCGGTTCCAAGGATATACAATCCGCCGAGTGTTTTGATCTCATCGCTGACTTTAATGTCAACCCCGCGACCCGCCATATTGGTTGCAATCGTAATAGCACCTTTGGCTCCGGCATTTTTAATGATTTCACCCTCTTGTGCGTGGTTTTTCGCATTTAAAACCGTATGAGGGATTTTTTGGGCTTTCAATAGTTCATGCAACTTTTCCGATTTTTCAATGGAAGCCGTACCGATGAGCATCGGCTGCCCTTTTGCATTGAGCTCTTTGATTTTTTTGATTACGGCTTCAAATTTTTCCAATTCGGTTTTGTAAATCAAATCATTCAGATCTTCACGGATAACCGGAACATTGGTCGGGATTGAGATAACATCGAGGTTATAAATTTGAGCGAATTCGGTCGCTTCGGTTTGAGCCGTTCCCGTCATACCGCCGATTTTTCCATACATACGAAAATAGTTTTGGTAGGTAATATCCGCGAGAGTTTGGGTCTCTTCTTTGATAATAACCCCCTCTTTCGCTTCCAATGCCTGATGTAAACCTTCGGAGTAACGACGCCCTTCCGATAAACGTCCGGTAAACTCATCGACGATGACGATTTGACCCTCTTGGATCACATAGTCAACATCGCATTCGAAAATAAAGTTGGCTTTCAACGCTTGATCGAGATGGTGAGAGAGTGCTGAGTTCTCGATGCTGTAAAGATTATCGACTCCGAAAAGCTCCTCCGCACGCCCGATCCCCTCTTCGGTAATGAGGATAAGACGGTCTTTCTCATCAACGCTAAAATGCTCCTCTTTGACTAATGCTTTGGCAACCGCATCGGCGCGGGTGTAGTTTTCTAACGTTCGGTTCGTAGGACCTGAAATAATAAGCGGTGTACGTGCTTCATCGATCAAAATCGAGTCCACTTCATCGACGATAACATACGCATGACCGCGTTGAACCATGTGTTCTTTGCTGTAAGTCATATTGTCGCGAAGGTAATCAAATCCAAATTCGTTATTCGTACCGTAGGTGATATCACACGCGTATTGTTCCCGTTTGTTGGCCGGGTTATAGCCGCTCTCAACCAAGATTCCGGTCGTGTATCCCAAAAAGGAGTAAAGCTCAGACATCTGAGTTCCATCACGTCCGGCAAGGTAATCATTGACAGTGACGACATGAACCCCATTGCCGCTCATAGCATTCAATGCTACCGCCAATGTCGCAACAAGGGTTTTCCCCTCCCCCGTTTTCATCTCGGCGATACGCCCCTCGTGCAGTACCATCCCCCCGATGAGCTGAACGTCAAAATGACGCATCCCTAAAACACGTTTACTCGCCTCTCGGGTAATTGCAAACGAATCGACCAATACGGCATCCACAGCTTTCGTATGGTTCTGGACAGACTCTTTTAACGCAGCAAATGCTTCTTGGAGCTCACTGTCGCTTAACGCCGAAAAATGGGATTCGCGAGCATTGATCTGTGCAACGCGCTTGAGATATTTTTTGATTTCGTGATCATTCTTGGTACCGAAAATTTTTCCGAGGAACGTTTGGAGCATTAAAAACCTTCATTATGAACAGTATTGAAAAAGTCGCTGATTTTAGCATACGAAATCTATTGTTTTGGTTAATAACCATAGGGTACAATGTCAACATTACACTATTCAAGGAATTTATGTGCGTTTTTTACCACTTCTGTTTGCTCTGAGCCTCACCCTCGCAGCATCACCGAAAGAAATTAACTCTTTTAACGGAAAATTTGTTCAAACGATTATCGACGATAACGGAAAAAAGATTGTATATAGCGGTGAGCTTTGGGCTTCCAAGCCTCAAAATGCCCTCTGGGTCTATCAAAAACCGATCCAAAAAAGCGTCTACATCAACGCTCAAAAAATTACCGTTGTCGAACCTTCTATCGAGCAAGTTACTCTGAGAACCCTCGATGATGAGATCGATTTTCTTCAAATCATCCAAAAAGCTAAAAAAGTGGATGACGAAAAATATTCCGCTACGGTAAAAGGGGAAAACTACACCATTATGTTTAAAAACGACCTACTCAGTTCTATCAGCTATACCGATAGTTTTGATAATAAAGTAGCGATCGTTTTTGCCAATCCTTCCCAAAACAGACCGATCGAAATGAGTAAATTCAAACCGGTCATTCCTGAGGATTTCGACGTCATTAAAGACCGTTAATGCTCTAATGATGCTCGCATCGCTCCACTACCCGTTCTCTCCCATGTTTCCCGATTTCGCATTGAAATGTCGTATGGGAAATACCGATCTCTTCGAGTGCATGGGTTAACTCATGCAGTATGGCATTCGTTTCACTGAGTCTCATATCCTGATGGAAATTGAGGCGTGCTTCCAAAAAAACACTCTCATCGTCCAACTGCCATAAATGGATATGATGAATACTCTCGATACTTTCAAATGCGGATACTTTTTCAACAACGGCATCAATACTGACATGATCAGGGGCAAACTGCATCAACATACCTCCCGATTCACGAACAATTCCATACGATGAGCGGATCAGGTAAAAAGAGATCAAAAGCGATAACAGCGGATCGATCCAATACCATCCATAGAAATAGATCATAACTCCCCCAGCCAGTACGGCAAACGAGGTCATCAAATCCCCCATTAAGTGTAGGTAGGCTGAACGGATATTGAGATTATGGTCGGCATCACGATGGAGCAGCCATGCGGAGAGCCCGTTTACCACGATACCCAATGCCGCCAACGCCATAACCCATGTCACCTCCACCGCCTGAGGTGTGATTAGACGCTGAATCGACTCAATAATGAGATACATTGAGACGGCGATCAATACCGAAGCATTAAAGAGTGCAGCAAGAATTTCGGCACGTTTAAATCCAAACGTTTGGGCAATATTTTGAGGACGGTGGGAAAGCCGATGGGCATAATAGCTGATAATAAGGCTCATTACGTCGCTAAAGTTATGCAGCGCATCACTCAAAAGTGCTAATGATCCGGAGACTATTCCACCGATAAACTGAGCAACGGTAATGATCAGATTGAGAATAACACTAAAAAGGAGTTTCCCTCCGCTAATATCACTGTGATTATGATGGTGATGGTGATGGTGGTGTTCCATGAAAAACTGTCCAAAATGAAATTGAGAGACTTTATCGAAAGTAGCTTTTATTTGCCTAAATGTTACCCAATAGTTACTATGCAACGTTTATTCTACACTCCGAGTAAGAATTTTTTCTTGCTACACCCGATAAGGAGTCTCCCATGACAGTCGGAACGAATTACAATTCGTATGCGTCATATACTTCTTCAATCTCTTCTACTACGCAAAGTTCAAAACCGAGTTTTGAAGATATCGCATCAGAGATGCTTACTGCATTAGATACAGACAGTGATGGCTCAGTTAGTTCGAGTGAGTTTTCCGCTGCATCCTCTAGTAGTTCATCCGCAAGCGATATTTTTTCCATCCTCGATACCGACAGCAGCGGCAGTATGAGCACTGAAGAACTGGTAGCGGCACTTAAAAACATGAAGCCACCAGAAGGATCGGAAAATGAAGGAGGGATGCCACCACCGCCACCGGGCGGAATGCCACCTCCTCCACCTCCAAGCGAATCGACATCGGCATCATCCGAAAGCGAAAGCACCACCAGTGAAGTTTTTGCTGCACTCGATACCAACGAAGACGGTACCATCAGCATGGAGGAGCTTATGGCACTTTTTGAAGATCCCAAAGAAGAGGAGAACAAAACTTCTGCTTCATCGGCATCTACTAGCAGTTCAACTGCCTCCAAGGATAGTCAAAACGAATGGCTTCAAAAACTTCTCTCATACTACAGCAGTAACAATACCGCTACAACTTCTACCACTTCTCTCCTCAGCATCAGCGCGTGATGCTCCATGCCCTTTTGGGCATGTTACTTAGTTGTTACTTTTCCATCGATATAATCGCTTTATGATTAACGTTTTAATGATCGAAGATGATATCGAACTGGCACAATTGTTAAAAGTACGTCTCCATCGGGACAATATCGACGTTACCATCGCACCAACGCCGCTGGAAGGGTTAAGTCTTTTTCAAACCCAACCGTTTGATCTGCTGGTTCTTGATTTATCACTTCCTCAGATGGACGGTATAGAGATATGCCGACTTATTCGTCAAGAGAGCCCGATCCCGATCATCATCTCTTCCGCACGATCCGATATACGCGATAAGATGATGGGTTTTTCACGCGGTGCGGATGACTATCTCCCCAAGCCCTATGATCCGCAGGAACTTACATTCCGCATTGATGCCATCATGCGCCGCATGCATCCGACCCTTCCGCAGAAAGCATCCCCTTTTGAAGTGGATGAAGCGAAGCACGAAATAACCCGCCATGGATCGGTTTTACGGCTGACACCGGCTGAATACGATATCGTCTCGTATATGATCCAAAAAGATCAATACGCCATTTCACGCGAAGAGCTGCTCCTCAACATCGGCTCGATCAAGTATGAGAGCAGCCTCAAAAGCATCGATGTCATTATGGGACGTATCCGCCAAAAAATCGGCGACGACACTAAAAATCCACGCTATATCGTATCCGTACGTGGAATAGGATATAAATTTGTCAATGAATAATCACTCTATTATACGGCTAATTGCCCTCTTCTTTCTCCTCATTTTTGCCTTGATAAACGGGTTATTTTGGATCGCAAATCAACATTTTTCCAAAGAGCAAGAGGGGGATAGAATGAGACGTTTCGCTTTGGCAGAGCGGCTTATCCATCATAAAAGCGGAAATTTTGATACGGAACTAAAGCAGTTAATGGTCGCCTCCTCTTCTCTCTCACCCGATTTCCTCCGATCTCACGGAAAGAGTGTGGCGGAATTCCCCTTTGGTAAAATGATCAACTATAACGGTAAAATTTATTTTGTAAAATCACTGCCGCCGAAATTTCCTTTTCTCCCTCCTCCGATGTTCGATCACGTTTTACCGCCTCCGCCCCCTCTATTGGGTGATTTTTCTCCTATCGTCTTAGAAGACTTAAAAAAAGAATCATCGTGGAGTATGTGGAGCGTTATGATTGCCATTGACGTTCTTGTTTTGCTCTTTTTCGGCTTCATACTCAAAAAACTTACCCCCCTGCACCGTCTCAAAAATGCCATCATCAATTTCAAAGAGGGGGATACCCATCTGGATGTACCGATTGAGGGAAAAGACGAGATCTCCCAAATCACCCATGAATTCAACCATGCATTAGAGAAAATCGCGTCGATGAAAGAGGCCAGAGCCCTCTTTTTACGCAATATCCTCCATGAGCTGAAAACCCCGATTATGAAAGGCTCTCTCACCGCCGACTGCATTAGTGAATCAGCTGAACAAGCGCGGTTGAAACGGATTTTTACTCGGATGGATTATCTGTTGGGTGAGTTTTCAAAAATGGAGCAGTTTAGCAGCGGCGAATGGCACCTGAATCTTCAAGAGTACCGTTTTGTCGATCTACTCGATCATACATGCGATATATTGTTATGCGATAAAAAAAGCCTTACGATCAAAGGGGAAGATTCGGCCCTTATAATCAAAGTCGATTTTGAACTTTTTGCGATTGCATTAAAAAATCTTCTCGACAATGCATTCAAATATTCCAATGCAAAACCAACGGTAATCATACTCTCCCATTCCATCGAGATATGCAGTGTCGGAGAGGCGCTGAGTGAAGAGAACCGTCACTTTAGCAAACCGTTCAACCGCACCTATGAAAGTTCAATGACAGGACTGGGGTTAGGTTTATACATAACCCATTCTATTCTTAAAAAGCATGGATTTAAACTCGAATATAACTACGCTTCGGGGCTGAATTGTTTTCGGATACAATTAGAAAAAAGGTTTTAAATGTTGAAACGGGCTTTATTACTTATTTCTTTAGTAAGCGTCTCATACGTGTACGCTTCCGATTATTCCCTTTCACTCAGCGCCGATACCACAAAATTCGATTATGCCGAAACCGATAGAAGCGGAAATTTACTCGATACAGAAAGAGCCGATTACGGCAAAATATCGGGTCTAACGATCACACTCGAACCACGCTATCAAGGATGGTATTTCAGTGCTGCCTATGCCGAAGGAAATACGAATTATGTGGGAAGTTTGCTTGGTTCGGGAGATCCTTACGGATCCTACCGAGGCATCACAGCCAATGAAATAGAAGATTACATACTCGGGTACAAAGCAACAGCGCGAGATACCCGTGGCGATTGGGAAATTCCACTCACCGTAGGAGTAGGATACCGTCGATGGCTACGGCAACTGGGGTATGATGAACTTTATGACTGGGGATACTACAATTTCGGCATCGGTCTCCATCTCCGTCTCTCTTCGACTATGTCTATCGGGGCAGACGCAGCATATCAAAAAGCATTTAATGCCCAAATGTATGAAAATTTGCATGGTTATACCTATAATCTAAACAATGTCTACGGCTACAAAATTACGGTACCATTTGAGGTTATGCTCAGTCATCAACTAGGCGCTTTTATTTCGTATAAATACGAGTTCTGGAATATCGACGCTTCCAATTCGGTCGGTGGATTTTATGAACCCGACAGTGAGACAAATAACGAAACTCTGTCGTTTGGATTTAAATTTTATTTTTGAACATGTTTGTACATCAAAACTGAAATGAGTTATAATATTCGTAATTATATTATGTTGCGGAGTATGAATGACTTACACTAACATCAAATGGAAACATCATCGATGTGTGTAATAAATTTCAAAGCTTGTTTACGTGATAATTCTCTCAACACACCTCTCCCACCTCTACACAAAGTGCCAACGGAGGGGTTTTCTTTATGAACAACTTACAATCCCAACTTCAAACTATCAAAAATCAATCGAACGGTTATACTAAATCCCCAAAAACTTTTGAAGAACAGCTCCAACATTTAAAAGAAAAAAATCTTATTATCACCAATGAAGCCTATACTCTCAAAAAGCTCTCCCATATTAACTACTACCGACTAAGTGCCTATTTTTTACCTTTGCAACATCCGAAATCATCCAAATTAGACGGTATTTTTTTAGATAATGTACGCTTTGAAGATGTTCTTGAACTCTATTTTTTTGATGTTGAGCTAAGAAAAACCGTCTTTAAAGCGATAGAATCGATCGAGGTCTATTTCAGAACACAGATCGCGTATCATCATTCATTGACTTATGGAGCATTTGGCTATCTTGATCCTGAAAACTTTAAAACCTCCCCTGAATTTTTTGACAAAGTCATGGTGGGTATTCGAGAAGAGACAAACCGATCCAGTGAAACGTTTATCGCCCATTT
Organism: Sulfuricurvum sp. RIFCSPLOWO2_12_FULL_43_24; assembly: GCF_001829605.1. Taxonomy (NCBI): domain Bacteria; kingdom Pseudomonadati; phylum Campylobacterota; class Epsilonproteobacteria; order Campylobacterales; family Sulfurimonadaceae; genus Sulfuricurvum; species Sulfuricurvum sp. RIFCSPLOWO2_12_FULL_43_24. The sequence goes on from NZ_MIBT01000089.1 coordinate 12,798, forward strand.
CAAAGAAAAATACAACACGACCGACCTCCCCGTCTGGGCTATGGTCGAAGTGGTCTCGATGAGCACCCTCTCCAAAATCTATGCCATGCTCAAAACCACTGAACAGCAGGCCGTTACATATGCACTAAACGGTGTGAGCAAAGATTTGTTTCACAACTGGTTTCATGCCCTCACCGTCATGCGTAATATTTGCGCTCATCACAGCCGACTATGGAACAAGACGCTGGGTGTCAGTTTCGAAAAACCGCGTAAAATCAAAGAGTTTCACTCTTTACAGGGGGATAAAGTTTTTTTTGCTCTCAGTGTTATCGCGTATATTCTCGATGCAATCGGTGAAGAGGCTGATTTCCAAAGTGACATTAAAACGCTCATAGCTACCCATCCGAAAATCAATATTAAATCGATGGGATTTGTAAATGGGTGGGAAGAAATGTCGGTGTGGGAATGAAATTAAAAATACTGAATCTTATCGGCCTTCGGGTTATGAGCCCGACGATCAACTATGATAGGGAGTTTCTAAATGAAAAAAATACTTAATGAAGCAAAAGCTGATTCTATCGCTGTCTACAATGCACTGGATATTGCAAGTGGCGGAAATCTCTCCCTTATAAAACAAAGCATTGCTCAAACATTTCATGGATTTTTAGAAGCCAAATTCAATAATCTTGTTTTAGACATACTTTCGAATGAAATTAGTGAAGATGAACTTTTGGAGTTTATTCATTCTCAATCCGAGAACAATAAAGAGTTCATTTCAAATCTTATTTTAAAAAATATGCACGCCGACAATCGGATTACTACTTTTTTATTAGCAAAATTATGGATTCAAAAAATAAAAAACGGGTCACTCAATTACTATGAGTCATCCCTTTTTGCCAATATAAATTCTTTAACATATGAAGATTTTGAGATATTTTATGAGCTTTGGAAGAATAAAAAAACAACTCAATACGGTCATTTTTATTATGAAATTAATGAGCATCAATATTTTTATATTGATGCTCAAAACAAGTTATTGAGTTTAGGAATATTGGAAAAGCCAAATGTTGTTGGTGGATTTACTCCAGACAAAACGATGGAACGACGTTTGAAAGTATTTGAGGGTACTGGATTTAGCGATTTCCTATTTGAATTATTAAAAGACTTTTTCGAAAATAACTAAACCAACCCGAGCAACGCCACCAACAATACCGGCGGGGTGACGATCAGCCCCACTTTCATGTATTCGCCCCACCCGATTTTAACCCCTTTTTGCGCCAAAACATGAAGCCAAAGAAGCGTTGCGAGTGAACCGATCGGGGTCATTTTCGGCCCGAGGTTGCATCCGATGATATTAGCATAAGCAAGCGCACTGTTCCCCGCTTCGGCAATCGCGATGTCCATGATCATAATGGTCGGCATGTTATTCATAACCGAGCTGAGGATGGCGGAGAGAAAGCCCGTACCGATCACAGCATACACATTTCCCATACTCTGAAGCTCTATAATAAGTCCAGCGAGATACGTTGTAAGCCCACCGTTTTTAAGACCATACACGACGACATACAGCCCTATACTGAACCATACGACTTGCCACGGTGCCGCTTTGATCGTCATGATCGGTTTGGTTGCTTTGAAATAGGTTGCAATAGCAAGAAACACCAATGCACCGCCGAGAGCAAACACTGAAACAGGGAGGTGATAGATATCCCCGATAAAATACCCCACCATCAGCAATGCCAAAAACCACCAGCTGAGGCGGAACATTGTCATGTTTTTGATCGCCGACTCTGGAGTTGAAAGCCCAGTAATATCGATGCGGGTAGGAATATCTTTGCGAAAGTAGATCCACAACACAATGATAGAGGCGATGATACTGAGAAGGTTTGGCAAGAACATGGTCTTGGCATATTCCCAAAACCCGAGATTGAAATACCCTGCCGTTACGATATTGGTTAGATTAGAAATTACGAGCGGATTACTGGCACTGTCCCCGATAAATCCACCCGCCATCAAAAACGCGAACATCGGAAGCGGCTTCATATTAAGATACTTCATTTTTGCCAGTACAATCGGCGTTAGAATCAATGCCGCGCCGTCATTGGCAAAAAATGCCGCCACAAGAGCACCGAGTATCATCATATAGATGAACATCACATGACCGTTCCCGTGTGAGAGACGCGCCATTTTCAGCGCCGCCCACTCGAAAAAGCCGATCTCATCGAGTACCATCGAGAGTAGAATGATCCCTATAAAGGCGAGCGTTGCATCCCAAACGATAGACGTTACTGTCCACACGTCAGTAAGGCTGACAACACCTAAAGCCACTGCGGCAATGGCACCAGCTACTGCGGATGTGCCGATTTGTAGCCCACGAGGTTGCCAGATGACTAAGACTAAGGTAATTAAAAAAAGTGTTACGGCAAGGATCATAAAATATTCTCTTCAATAGGATTTTTAATAAAAGCTTTTACCTGATCTTCAATTGTATCACGTACAACGCGCACTTGTTCCATAATCTCTTCATCGCTTCCGATGAAAGTTGACGGATCAGGGAAACTCCACATAATAATTCGGCTAATACCGGGGAAGATCGGACAACGTTGTGCTGCTTCCGCATCACAAACCGTAATCACATGGCTAAATGTTCTCCCCTCTTTGTAAAGGTTAAATACCCCTTTGGTTTCATTTTCTGATATATCGATCCCTTTTTCACCCATTGCACGAACAACATAAGAATTGAGGGTTCCGGGTTCGATCCCTGCACTCTCGCTACTGTCGTTATTTTGCGCGTATTGGTTGAAAAAAGCCTCGGCCATTTGGCTTCTTGCACTGTTATGGACACAGACGAATAATACTTTCAACATGGAATGCCCCTATTATGTTTTGCTGATAGCACTATATCGAAATTTATTTTAATAAATCAATATATCTTGATATATTATTACTGTTTCGCTACAATACGCTCTATGGAGGTGATTATGGAAATCTTTTTAGAAACAATATCAGCACTCAATGATGAAACACGAATCAAAATACTGGCATTTTTGGATCAACATGGGCCACTGTGTGTATGCGATTTGCAATCTTCATTAGGTATGATCCAGTCACGTCTCTCACGGCATCTCAAAATCCTCAAAGACGGGGGATTTTTACGGGTGGATCGGTGCGGAACGTGGGCTTATTACTCTATAAGAACACCATTAGACCGGTTCCGAAGCGAAGCACTGGCTGAAATCCGATGTCTGGGAATCACCCTTCCCCCACTACAAAAATTATCTGAAACAGGAGACTGTAAATTATGAAAAATGTCCTTATCCTTTGCACCGGCAACAGCTGTCGCTCCATCATGGCCGAAGCGCTCATCAACGCTAAAATGGGCGATTGTGTCAAAGCGTTCAGCTCCGGTGTTAAAGCCAGCGGTGCCGTAAACCCAAATGCCCAAGCACTCTTAGAAGAAAAGGGGTACTGGAGAGAAGAGTATCACTCCAAGGTAATCGAAACCGTACTGAACAACGAGTTTGATTTGATCGTCACCGTTTGTGACCACGCCCATGAGACCTGCCCGATGTTCCCTAAAGCGGTGAAAACGATCCATGTCGCATTCGAAGATCCGAGCGGAAAAGCAGTGGAAGAGTATGCAAAAACGCTCGATCTGATCGAAGCGACCCTTCTTCCGATCGTCAAATCTGAGTTGTGTGACTGATCATGTGGCAGGAGAGCGTCAATATCCTCGTCTATGAGTGGCTGAAAATGCCTCAAGGGGAGAAAATCTCCGACGCTCTAAACTTTTTTATCTACGACACGATAAAAATTCTCTTTTTACTCATCGTTATTATTTTTATCGTAACCTTACTACGCTCTTATTTTTCAACCGAGAAAGTACGGGAATACCTCAGTAAAAAGCATGAATATACGGGCAATGTTCTCGCCGCACTGTTCGGGATTATTACCCCGTTTTGCTCGTGCTCGGCGATACCGCTGTTTTTAGGATTTTTACAGGCACGTATTCCTCTGGGAGTGACGTTTAGCTTTCTCATCTCCGCACCCCTAAACAACGAAATCGCCATTGCGATGCTCTTTGGGCTATTTGGCTGGAAAGTAACGGCTTTGTATATCGGGTTTGGTTTGCTGGTGGCGATTGTGGGGGGTATCATTATCGGAAGACTGGACTTAGAGAAAGAGATTTTGATCGAGGTAAAACCGATAGAGGGTGAGATTAAGGCTGAAGCTCAGGTTATCCCTTTTAAAATCCGACTGATTGAAGCCAAAGCCTACACGCTCGATATTTTTCGCAAAATTTGGCTCTATGTCCTCATCGGTGTGAGTGTGGGAGCCTTTATCCACGGATACGTCCCGACGGAGATTATCACCTCTATTGCAGGGGCGGATAATCTGTTTGCCGTACCGCTCGCAACGCTGCTGGGGGTTCCGATGTATTCCAATGCCGCAGGGGTTATGCCACTCATCGAAGTGCTTACTTCCAAAGGGATGCTTTTGGGGACGGCACTTAGCTTTATGATGGCAATCACCGCCCTCTCCCTCCCCGAAGCGATGATACTAAAGCGGGTGATGAGCCTCAAACTCATCGGTATCTTTTTCGGTACGGTGACGCTTGGGATTATGGGCGTCGGATACTTGTTTAATGCAATCTTATAATTTAATAGGAGTTAATATGAAAATCGATATTACCAATCAAACGGGCGGAGTGAAAGCCTTTCTCAGCGGTTTCAGTACCGAAGAGCTAGGTACGAAGATCGAAGCATGTAAAAGCGGCAATTGCGAGTGTGCTTGTGATCCTGAACTCATGCAAAAGATCGAAGGAATAGAGTTAACTACGGTCGAAGGTGGCTCTATTCTGAGTATTACAGGTGATGTGAATGCAGATACACTTGCACCTATGATGAAAGAATGCCTATTGGGAGAAAAACAATGAAAATAGAAATTTTAGGTACCGGATGTACCAAATGCAAAGCCCTCGAAGAGGCAACCAAACAAGCGGTAGCTCAAAGCGGAAAATTTGCTCAAATAGAAAAGGTTGAGGACATTATGAAGATAATGGAGTACGGAGTGATGAGCACTCCGGGGCTTGTGATCGATGGGAAAGTCCTCAGCACCGGAAAACTTCTTAGCGTCAATGAGATTGTGGAACTCATCAAAGCACAATGAAAACACTCTTTTTCCTTCTATTTCTTGGAAATATTCTCTATGCTGAGAGCTTTGAGAGCTATTTAAAACGTTTCGATTACAACGAACGCACCGAAATGAAGATCAAAAGTCTCGAAGCGGTTGAACTCTATAAAATGGGAGAGGTCGAATTTGTCGATATCCGTTTCAAAGAGGAACAAGCCATTTGGAGTTTCCCTTTTATGAAAAAAATACCCCTAAACGAACTCCCCGATCGACTGGGTGAACTCGACAAAAACAAAACCATTGTGACCGTCTGCCCCCACTACGACCGCGCTGAAATGGCACGAATATATTTAACGCTAAAAGGGTATAAAAGCCGCTATCTTACTGACGGACTGCTTGGATTGGCAGGGTATCTGCGCGGTGATGAAGCCAAAGAATTTATAGAGGAAACAGCAGGGAAAATAAAACCTTAAAAGAGGTATTTGCGTTACAATCGTAATTATGAAAATACAATCACTTAACCGCAACATTATCGCCCTCGGTGCTAACAGTTTTTTCACCGATTTCTCGACCGAGATGATTCTCCCTCTCCTCCCCATTTTTCTGGAGCGGTTCCTTCACGCGTCTAAAAGTGAAATCGGTCTGATCGAGGGGACAGCGGAGCTGGGGGTTGCGTTACTCATTGCACTTTCAGGATTTTATTCGGACCGTCTCGGAAAACGCAAAGGGCTGACGGTATTGGGTTACGCCCTCTCGAACTTCATCAAACCCCTTGCCTTTTTCGCCCAAAGTGCGACGATGATTGCCGCAATCCGAATCGGTGATCGCCTCTCCAAAGGGATACGGGTCGCTCCTCGCGATGCCCTGATCAGTGCCTCTACCCCCAAAGAGATCAGCGGATTCGTATTCGGGTTTCATAAAATGATGGACGGTGCAGGAGCCTTGGCAGGGGCACTCACCGCTTTTGTCGTTTTGTGGTTCCTGGGGGAGAGCGAATCCTCTTTTCGAACCGTCTTTGCTATTAGTCTGATCCCCGGACTTATCTCGATGGCAATTCTCATCTTTCTGGTCACCGATACTCCGTTTGAGCCTTCAAAGAGCCGATTTGTGCCAAAAGCTCTCCCTTCTTCGTTTTATTGGCTGGTGGGATTCCAAAGCCTCTTTAGCCTCATTGCCATGAACTACTCGTTTATGCTTCTCAAAGCTGAAAGTAACGGCCTTGCTCTCGTGATGATCCCGCTTGCCTATGCCCTCTATAATCTCACCCAATCCCTCTTCGCCATCCCCATCGGAAAATTCGCCGACCGAATCGGTAAGTCTACCCTGTTGTCTGCCGTCTATATTGCATTCGGTTTGGGTGCGTTGGCGATGACATTAGGCTACGCATGGGCCATTTGGCTGGGTTTTGGAATCTACGGGTTTTTCGCCGCCGGCTTTAACGCATTGGCAAAGGCAATTATTTCGGATACCGCACCGATGGAGTTCAAAGCAACCGCCTACGGGATCTATTATACGGCGGTAGGGATTGCAACTTTTGCCTCATTGGTACTCGGCGGAATTATTTGGGATCATTACGGCAGTACCCTTCTTTTTTCGATTGCGTCATCATCAGCCCTTGTACTTGGTGCATTACTTTATTTTATGCGGCGTCGTCTGTTACACACCGATTAAAAAGTGCTAGAATAGCGAACAGGTAATTTCAAGGATAGAAATATTATGTTCCGCTCGATACACGATTCACTCGAACCGAAAATTGTTACTTTATTCAAGCGGCAGGGATATTCACGTGCTGATTTTATCGCCGATACTATTGCCGGTTTAGCCGTAGCGATCGTCGCACTTCCACTGGCTATGGCGATCGCTATCGCGTCCAATCTACCCCCTGAGCGGGGACTCTTTACCGCGATTGTTGCCGGATTTCTGATCTCGGCGCATGGCGGAAGCCGCTATCAGATCGGAGGACCGACTGCGGCGTTTATCGTCACTGTTGCAACGGTAGCGATGAAACACGGCTACGAGGGATTGGTTCTGGCAACCATTATGGCAGGGATCATTCTCATGATAATGGCGTTTGTCCGAGCCGGTGAGCTCATCAAATTTATCCCCTACCCCGTTATTGTCGGATTTACCTCCGGTATTGCACTGCTCATCGCTTTTTCGCAGATTCGTGATTTCTTCGGCCTCTCTATCGCTACGGTTCCCCCCGATTTTGTCGATAAACTCTACGTTTATCTCGCCCATCTGCATGAAACCAATTTTATTGCCGTTATGGTTGCCCTTGTCTCAATCGGAATCATCATCGCGGCCAAACGTCATACTCCGCACATTCCCGGACCGATTATCGTAGTTACCCTCTCTGCGCTAGCCGTATGGGGATTGGGACTTCCGGTCGAAACGATAGAGAGCCGTTTTGGATCTATCCCCTCCATGCTTCCCTCCCCCGTGTGGCCTGAAATCACGTTTGATAAACTTCGCCTTCTCCTCCCTGATGCCATCACGATCGCTACCCTCGCCGCTATCGAATCCCTCCTCTCTGCCGTTGTCGCCGACGGTATGACCGGAACACGCCATAAATCCAATGCCGAGCTTTTAGGTCAAGGGGTTGCCAATATCGCTTCGGGGATTTTCGGCGGCCTTCCCGCAACCGGAGCCATCGCTCGCACCGCGACCAATATTAAAGCCGGGGCACGCACTCCGGTAGCCGGGATGATGCACGCATTCTGGCTTTTTATTTTTATGCTTCTTTTAGCCCCGTTCATTGTTAAAGTACCTCTCGCGGCACTTGCCGCTATTTTAATGGTCGTAGCATGGAACATGTCCGAGATCAAGCATATCCGTGAAATTATGCACGCCCCTCGAACCGACCGCATTGTCCTCATTGTCACGTTTGGCCTTACCGTATTGGTCGATCTCAATTTTGCTATCCAAGCGGGGATTGCTCTCGCTTCCATTCTGTTTATCGATCAAATGATGAAGGCAACCCATATTCGGGCCGTCGAGAACGACGAAGATGATCCTGATTCCATCCAGAACAAGAGCATCCCGCATGAAGTCGAAGTGTATGAGATACAAGGGCCGCTATTTTTCGGTGTAGCGGAAAAACTGGTGGATACCCTCGCGCTGTTTGAAAAACCGTCACAGGTATTTATCTTACGTATGCGTTACGTTCCGCTGATCGATGCTGCCGGCTTACATGCGCTAGAAGTCTTGCATGAACGGCTTCATGAGAAAAATACCCATTTAATCCTCTCTGGGGTCAACCCGCAAGTACGAAAATTTATCGAAAAATCTCATATTGATGAACGTATTGGAAAAGAAAATATCGTCGACCATATCGACAAAGCACTGGCACGATGCCATGAACTTTTAGCGCGTGACTGAGACGATAGTGAAAATTATAAATGGGCTTGACAATTCTGAACATCATGATTAAGCAACTCTTCAAAGGTATTGACTTGAACCGGTTTACTGCACAAATACCCTTGAAAATATTGGCATCCATGACTTTCTAGGAATTTGAACTGCTCAAACGTTTCAACACCCTCTGCTATAACATCCAGTTTAAAAATCGAAGCCATCGACAAAATAGTCTCAACCAAAACCGCATCATCATTATCACTCATAATGTCACGTACGAAACTTCGATCAATTTTAAGCGTTGTAAACGGAAGCCGTTTTAAATAGGCGAGAGACGAATACCCTGTACCAAAATCGTCCATAGAAAGGCAAATACCGGCAGTACGAAGACGGTTCATTTTATCGATTACCGTATCGACTTTGTCAATAATCATCGATTCGGTAAGCTCCAGTTCAAGCATATAGGGGACAATACCGGTTTCTGCAACAATGCGGATCACTTTTTCGACAAAATCGCTTTGTCTAAACTGTACGGCACTTACATTGACCGCAATACGCTGAATATGCGATTTACTCACATGAGCGGCACGCCATCGGACGAACTGTTTGCACGCTTCCATCAAGACCCATTCGCCGATAGGGACGATCAATCCGCTCTCTTCGGCAATGTTAATGATTTCATCGGGCATTACCAGCCCCATTTCAGGGTGATTCCATCGTAGCAATGCTTCGGCTCCGATGATCTTTCTTGTAGAAATTTCAATGACCGGCTGATAATAAAGTTCCAACTCACCGTTTTTAATCGCATGGCGAAGCGCATTTTCCATAAACAGCCGTTTTTTAATCCATTGGTCCATTTGCTCTTGATAAAATCGGGTCGTATTTCTCCCCTCTTTTTTCGCCTGATACATCGCCGTATCGGCAAATTTCAGTAAATCATCCGCATTTTGTTCATTTGAACTCACGATCGCTATTCCGATACTGGAACTGGTGGTGATAGATTCGGCCTGCCCGACATCAAAAGAAAAAGAGAGAACTTCATGAATTTTTTCCGCAACCGTCTCTGCACGCTGGGCCGCGATATGAGGATCACTCCCGAGTTCATTCAGCAAAATAACAAACTCATCTCCGCCTAAACGTGCAACGGTGTCTCCCTCTCTGCATATAGAGCTCAGACGTACCGCCGTCTCGATCAAAAGGGCATCACCCACATGATGCCCTAAAGAGTCATTAATACTTTTAAAATGATCCAAATCCAAAAACATAATGGCAATCAAACTTCCATGTCGGCGATAATGTGCCAAAGACTGTTCAACGCGATCTTTCAGCAGTACACGATTGGGGATATCGGTCAGGGCATCGAAATAAGCCTGATGCTTCATTTTTTCTTCGGCAACAACTCGTTCAGTAATATCAGAGACGATCGCTACCCCACCGATAATACGTCTATGAGTATCATAAATCGGAGAAGTGCGTAAACTTATCCAGAGATTAAGCTTGTTAACCATTGTCGTATAAGGACCCTCATAGAACCCTTTTTCACCCTGAACAGATTCATCTAATGATTCATACAAACAGCTATCCGGCAGTTTTTTCAAATCTAAACCGATCATCCTTTCATGGCTGATTTTTAAAATTTGAAGCATCTCATTATTGGTTTCTACAACAATTAAATCGGTGTTGTAATAAAAAATACCGGCAGGAGCATCTTTAAAAATAGTTTCAAAACGCTCTTCGGAGAGGATAAGCGCTTCCGTCGCTTTTTGATGCAGAATTTTCGATATTAACGCATTCATGATATTGACATGTATCCGCTTAGCCGCAATCGCTAAAAGGATAAAAAATATCACAACCAAAATTCCCATCATTTGAAACTCGAAACCGCCATGAAAAAACATCACGGCAAATAAAGGGGCTAGGAGCAAAAATAAAAATATTATAACGACCGAAAATAGTGATGCCAGTGTTCCCGACGCAATCGATGCAATACCTGAAAGAAGAAAAATAAGAAAAAATTGATGCAGGGTATTCGGGGTTTGATAGATAAAAAATGCAATGCTCCCCCACACGGCCGCAGAAGTAAACATAACATACTGAAAACGTCTCTCCCATACAGCCGTGTTGTAACGGTTTTGGTCATTTTGATACTCTCTAAGCAGCCAAATACGCCAAAGCAAAGTTATTACAACCATTAGAAACCACAGGCTGATCAGCGAAGGCTGTAAGGTATTGTAAAAAAGAAAATAGATAACGATGGAGCCAAATAAAAGGGGGTACACGGAAGCAAACGCTTGTTTGTAAGCAATATTCACCTGTTCACTGCGAATACGTCCCTTCTCCAACGCATCGAGGTCCGCCAATACATCTTTGTTTCTAAAAGTCATATACCGTCTACTTCATAAAATATTGGCATAGGATAACGTAACAGAGATGAAAAACAAATTCCGTTATGTTACAATTCTACGATGTATAAGATATTGCTGTTGATTACCTATTTTTTTACCCTTAATGCGTATGAATTGTCTGAAAATTATACGTATAAAAATACCATTGTTTATTCAAACGATTTATTTCCGGAGCTCACTCAAAAATTTGAACTCCTAAAAATACCTTCGGAAAAAGAACACTATCGTGTTGACGCACAAATCATCGCCAAATCATTCGAGCTACACGGCATAGCCATAGATATTTCAAAAACACGATACGTCAATTTCACCAAATACAGCCCCGTTGATTTCATCCCCCTGAAAACTCAACTCTCCCAGATGCTTCAAGAGCGTTATCCGTCGATCCAGATTGAGAATATTACCATCACCCCCAGAGGCTATCTAAGCTCTTTAAACAAAGAGGTACGAGGAGTATTTGATGATCATTTTTATCAGCGCTCAACCGGAACGTTTTACATTCTCAATCCCCAAGGATTGAGACACTATCTCGATTATTCGGTGTATGCAACAATAAGCGTTCTCCATACAACCCAAAAAATTACACGTCGTGAGCGCCTGAGCGGATTTAATACACTCCTAAAACCGATACCCTTTACCTCGTTCAAAGACAAACCTCTCACTACCCTCCCCGATCAACCCTCACGCTACCGTTCAAACCTCAAACAAGGACAGCTCTTGACCCTGCGCAATATCGAGACAATACCTTTCGTTTTGAAAAATGAAAAAGTTGTTGTCGAGATACGAAGCGATGGCGTTATGGTGGAGTTTGGAGCAACTGCAACGCAAGAGGGGTCACTCTATGATATTATTACAATCCAAAAAAGCGACGGCAAACGTGCCAAAGCAAAAGTTATCGGAGAAAATCGGGTGGAATTACAATGAAAATCGTCGTAGGAATCAGTGGCGCGAGCGGAGCGGCTTTAGGGCTGAAACTCGTTCGTGCCCTCCCTGCTGAGGTACAAAAGCATCTGATTGTGTCCGATCACGCCACGATTGTTTTAGAAAAAGAAGAGAACCTGACGCTCCATAAAAACGATGAAATCTGGGCTTCCGTAGCATCAGGTTCGTACGGTGCCGATGCGATGATCATTACCCCGTGCAGTATGAATACCCTCGCTAAAATCGCTTGCGGAATTGCCGATAATCTCATTACCCGTGCCGCTGCGGTGATGATCAAAGAGCGACGCACCCTCGTTCTCGCCCCTCGTGAAATCCCTTTTTCTCCCATCGCATTGGAAAATATGCACAAACTCTCTATGATCGGAGTCATTATCGCTCCTCCGGTATTAGCATACTACGGGGATCAAGAGGATTTGGAATCGATGGAAAACTTTATGATCGGCAAGTGGTTTGATCTTCTCGGTATTCAAAACGATCTCTATAAACGATGGAATCCTAATGCATAAAATTGCTCTTTATCCCGGAACCTTTGACCCTATCACCAACGGTCATTTCGATATTATCGAGCGGGGCATTAAACTATTTGACGAAGTGATCATCGCCGTTGCGGATTCACAGGAGAAAAAGCCGATGTTTACGTTGCAAGAGCGGGTTGATATGGTGAAGTTGGCGGTCAGAGATTTAGAACGGGTACAGGTTGTCGGATTTGACAATCTCACGGTTGAACTTGCCAACACCCTCGGAGCTACTGTCCTTATACGTGGACTTCGAGCCGTAAGCGATTTTGAATTTGAATTGCAATTAGGGTATCTCAATAACTCCCTCGATCCCAACATCGAAACGGTTTATCTGATGCCAAAACTCAAACACGCGTTTATCAGCTCCTCCATCGTCCGAAACCTATTGAAATTCAACGGCAAAACAGTCCATTTGCTCCCTGAGCCTGTCCAAAATGTTATCGGGAGTATGAAATCATGTACGTTGCGATAGAGGGGATTGATACCGCCGGCAAAAGTACTCAGATCGAAGCACTTCGATCTATATTCACCGATGCTCTGATAACGAAAGAGCCGGGGGGGACACCTGCGGGTATTGAAATTCGGAATATGGTTTTATTCGGTAATCTAAAAAGTAAAATGGCAGAGATTTTACTCTTTTTAGCGGATCGTGCAGAGCATACCGAAGAAATAATATTGCCTAATATGAATAAACTCATCATCAGTGACCGATCCGCCGTATCGGGTATGGCATACGCCAGTGTCCAAAATCTCTGCGATGAACCCGTACTGGTATCGCTGAATCGTCTCGCTACCAATGGAACTCTGCCCGATACGGTCTTTATTCTCAAATTAACACCTGAAGAGCTTGCCTACCGCCTGAGCCAAAAAGAGCACGATGTGATCGAATCACGCGGAATCAACTATCTTCTCGATATCCAAAATGCCCTTATCGCTTCGGCGTATGCACTCGGAATCCAAACCCATGTAATCGATGCGACACAATCTATCGATACGATTACAAACGAAATTACCACCCTTATCAAAGGAGCCTTATGATCCAATCTTTGCGCGGAATGAACGATATCCTCTCTGAGGACTTCGAGCGTTTTGAATATTTTATTGCCACAGCTTCGGCTATCGCCAAGCGATACGGGTTTCATTACATCGAAACTCCACTCCTCGAAGAGACGGCACTGTTCAAACGCTCAGTCGGAGAAAGCAGTGACATCGTCGGCAAAGAGATGTATCAGTTCATCGACAAAGGTGAAAATGACGTATGTCTCCGACCCGAAGGTACAGCCGGAGTCGTCCGTGCATTCATACAGCACAAGCTCGATAAAAAAGGGGGAATACACCGCTTTTATTATCACGGACCGATGTTTCGCTATGAGCGTCCTCAAAAAGGGCGTCTACGCGAATTCCACCAATTCGGAATTGAGAGCTTTGGCGTCGATTCAGTCTATGAAGATGCATTGATGATTATGATGGTGTCCGACATACTTAAAGCGCTCGGTATCGGCTATCGTCTCAAACTCAACTCTCTGGGCGATCAACACTGTATGCCTTCTTATCGCGAAAAGCTCGTCAATTTCGTCGAGAACTGCGGTGATGCGATCTGCGGCGATTGTGAACGCCGGAAACTCATCAACCCTATTCGAGTACTCGATTGCAAAAATGAGACGTGTCAAAGCCTCTATACGAACGCTCCGAAATTGATCAACAACCTTTGCGACGGATGCCAAAGTGATTTCGATACCTTAAAAATGATTTTGGATCAACACACTATCGCGTATGAGATTGATACCAACCTCGTTCGTGGTTTGGATTATTACTCTAAAACCGCATTTGAGTTCGTCAGTGACAACATCGGGAGCCAAAGCGCGATTGCCGGTGGTGGACGCTATGATCGGCTTATCGAATTTTTGGATGGGAAACCTACCCCTGCGGTAGGCTTTGCTTTGGGGATTGAACGCCTCTTAGAGCTTATCGTGATGCCAGAGTCTGTTCGTGAGGGATACTACTTCGGTGCGATGGATGCAGAAGCCATTACCCCCATCCTGCTGGCCGCTGAAAAAATTCGCCGTACCCAAAAAGCGGTTGTGGAATACGAACCACGTTCACTTAAAGCGCATTTAAAAGGGGCCGATCGTATCAATGCCCGTTATTGCGCCGTAATCGGTGAAAATGAGCTGGCACAAAACAGTATCTGGATTAAAGATTTGGTGGAAAAAACCGAATCCGTAATTTCACTAAATGAACTATTATCTCTTTAGCCAACCAAAGGACAAACATGCAAAACTATGGTATTGATATTTGGGGTGAAAACAACTTTATGATCGATCAGGGGATGGTTAAGGTTAAC
>NZ_MIBT01000090.1:0-1344 GCF_001829605.1 Sulfuricurvum sp. RIFCSPLOWO2_12_FULL_43_24
AATCCCCTCTTTACGTACTTGGGCTAAACGTTCCGCTAAACGGTGAGAGAGATAAATCGGCAATGGCATTAAAACGTCGGTTTCGCGGCATGCGTAACCGAACATGAGTCCTTGGTCTCCTGCTCCGATTTCACCGTCTTCTTGGTCAACACCTTGGTTAATGTCGGGGGATTGTTCACCGATACCGTTCAAGACGGCGCATGAGCGGTAATCAAATCCATACGTTGCATCGGTATAGCCAATTTCACGAACCACTTGACGGGCGATCTCTTGCATTGGAGCATACGCAGTTGTTTTAAGCTCGCCTGCGATAACGCAAAAACCGTTTGAAACGAGAGTTTCACAGGCTACACGCGCTTTTGGATCATGTTCAATGATGTAATCCAAAATCGCATCACTGATCTGATCGGCCATTTTATCGGGATGCCCTTCGGTGACGGATTCAGAGGTAAAAATATATTCTTTAGGCATAAAAATCCTTGGAGGAAATGTTAAATCTTTAGTGGTTGTCGGATTATATCGAATTGTTTTTTAAGATTGTTAATCTCCCGCATTTATGCGGGCAGCTTCAGGGGATTGCAAAGGACAAACCTGTCCTTGCCTTCCCAAGGGGCTTTGCTCACTTGGGAAGTTCAGATAGATAGTCTCTTTCCCAAAAGAAATCGATCCAATCCGTAGCTTTATGTAAGAAAAAGTCGGGCTGAACAAGTGCAGTTTGTTTCGTAAAGAGGGTTGCGATTTTAAATTCACAATCGAGATTTTGTGAACGTAAAAGGGGCATAAGGGCTGCGAGCGTTTGTCCGCTGTCAACGATATCATCGACAACAAGAACACGTTTAGAGCCACTAAGGTCACACGTTCCTAGAATCGTCACGTTTTCACGTTGAGCATCACCATCGTAGCTCTCTACGCGGATGCTTTGAAGATTACGAGTCTCCAAATTCATGGAGAGGGCATGCGCGAGCGTCATCCCCCCACGCGCAATGGCGATAATGGCATCCGGTTGGAAGGATTTGCATTGTTGGCTCAAGATTTGGACGTCGGTACAAAATCGTTTATAATCATAGTATATCATTTTGAAATCATATCATAAGGGCATCTGCGCTATAATAAAATATCAATTAAAGCGCAGCACTAAAACGCAACATAAGCGCAGCCAATCGAGATTAGCGTCTCGCAAAGGCATAAATACTAGGAAGTCCATGAAAAAATTAGCGATTATCGGTCGTCCGAATGTCGGAAAAAGTTCTCTTTTTAATCGTTTGCTCAAACAGCGTGATGCAATCACCTCTGAGCAGGCAGGGACGACACGTGATGTCAAAAAACGTGTTGCCGTAGTGGTAG
>NZ_MIBT01000091.1:0-3847 GCF_001829605.1 Sulfuricurvum sp. RIFCSPLOWO2_12_FULL_43_24
AAGACCCTCATCGCTCATAATACTGCATCTTTCAGGTGTGGAAACGTAGGTCGCCGCCTGGCCTCAGATTTATCCTCTTTTCCAACTTCTTCTTAAATAATCATCATAAAAATCCTTTTTGTAAATGTTCAAAATCAACCTCTTAGCATTGCTGCTGTATACTTTTATTTATGAAACCAACACTTTATTTCCTACGATCTTCCGAACAAAAAATTGTCACTGATATGTTGTACTACGCTATGCGGTTAAATGAAGTTAATAAACAATTGTGTGATATCCCCAAGCTTTCTATCTATGAAGAGTTTTATGGCTTTACTAGTAAAGATTTGGGTTTATATGCACTTGTAGACAATCAGATTGCCGGTGCTGCTTGGATACGACGTCTTAATGCTGATCATGGTTCAAATGGCTACATCGATGATAGAACGCCTATCTTGAACATCGCTGTTATTCCAGACTTTCGAGGGCAGGGCATCGGGTCTATGATGCTGGAACAGTTGTTCATCGAAGCAGGAGCATTACATGAGAATATCAGTGTAAGCGTTATACGTGAATCATCGGCATCTCATTTTTATGAACGACATGGATTTGTTCGTAATAATAATGGACAAAACGAGAAAAGTCCGGTAGATGGTTCGGATGTTGTCACGATGGTAAAACGATTGGAGCGTGCTGAAATTAAGCGTCCTAGTGACGGATATGATCCTAGACGTTGGATGGATTAATTTCGACTTACATAAGCTTTGAGTGCTGCTTTGTTTCCGAGTGGCAATAGTAGGATGCCTGCATCGCGTTTGATTGTAACGAAGGCTATTTCAGCCTCTTTGAGTTTATTCAGTTGAATATTGAACTCTTGTATTGTTTTAACTTCTATATCATTTATTTCTACTATTTTATCTTTTGGATCAATCCCAACGGTTTTCGCCATCCCGTAGCTTAATATGACTTCAATTTCGGAATTTTCTTCACGTAATATTAATCCTAATTTTTCACTTATATCAGCTGTTCCGACATTCGTTTTTTCTTTTTTTTCTATTGGGGTTGATCCCAGTTTTACGTTAACAGTCTTTCGCTGTTTATCTCGAACAATGGTTAAGAGTATTGTTTCATCGGGATGAGATCGTTCTAGAAAACGGTGAAATTCTCCTCCATCATTGAGTAAAGAATCATTAAAGCCTATGATGATATCACCACTTTTTAAACCGCTTATTTTGGCAGGAGAATTTGGCTCAATACGGCTAATCAAAACGGATGATTTGTATCCAAGTTTACGTGAAAGCCGTTCAGATATGAGCATCTCTGCTCCTAGATATCCACGTATAATCTTTTTTTCTTCTATAAGACGTGACGCAATACGATGAACATCTGTTATGGAGAGTGCAAATGCGATATTGGTATAACTTCCTTGTTTTGAGAAATAGGTTGAGACCATGCCGATCAATTCTCCCTGCTGGTTAAAAAGAGGTCCACCTGAATTTCCCGGATTGATTGCTGCATCAATTTGTATGAAGTGAAGATAAGGATAGTTTGGAAGAAAACGGTTAATTGCACCGATAATTCCAAATGATACGCTATGTCCTAAAGAAAAAGGGGAGCCGATGGCAAAAATTCCATCGCCCGATGCAGCTGATCCATTATTTTCTAAGAGAACCGGTGCGTTAAAGGCAGTAGATTTTAAGACAGCTATATCGGTTTTATCATCTTTGGCCACGAGTACAGCAGAATATTCATTGTTTTCTTGATCGATAATAGCAATTTTCTTGGCTTCTCCGATTACATGAGCATTGGTCACAATATGATGCTCATTATCGAAAATAAATCCGGAACCTCCTGAATCACTTGCGGTAAGTTCACTATCATCGCCGATTGGCTCACTTTTTTGTACTTTTATTTTGACGATAGAGGGGAGCACGGATTTGACCTTCTCGGATACGCCGATAAACGGCTCAGAGGCAACAGAGAGGCAGGAGAGGAGCATCAAAATAAGGAAAGGTATTTTCATGTACATTCTTTAAAACAAAAAGAGATAAATCGAGCACCCCATAATTGAGGTTACCGTTAATGCAGCAAATATCCATTTACCCATTTTACGATGTTTGTCACTGTTCTCCAATAGACCGTTTTGATGTGATTTGTAGGTGGAAATAATGAGATAAATCCATCCAGCAACCGCCATCAGAGCAATAAGGATATGAATAACGAGGAACAAGAGGAGAAAATCATACGAGAGGGGACTTTGTTTTGTATATTCGGCAAATCCTCCGGTAAGTCGTACTCCGATTTCAAAAATAAGCACCATAATGATTGTAACGGCTAAAATGCTAAATTGGCTTTGGTAATGGAGTTTGATATTGCCACGGATTGCTTGATGGATTGAAAAAGCCAATAAAAAGGGGAGGAAGGCAAAATAAAGGGTAACAATATCCATATACATTAATGCTTTGGTTCCTAAGAAACCCGGTTCAAAAAACATAATAATCCTCATCCAATAAATGCGATATTATAGCGAGAGGTTAGAATATTATGAGAAAAAAGGGGAAGAAAAGAAGATCTGTCGGCAAAGAATGCCGACAAGAAGCTTATTCGAATGAACCAGCAATCACTTTACGTGATACGGTGTATGGAATCAACGCTGCAGCGCGTGATTGTTTGATCGCGATTGTAACCATATCTTGGTGACGTTTACAGTTACCTGTAAGACGACGAGGCATGATTTTGAAACGCTCAGAGAGTGAATATTTCAATGAAGCTACATCTTTGTAGTCAATGAAATCAACTTTTTGCTCGCAGTATTTGCAATAACGTTTTTTGTATTTTCTTTTTTCTGACATGGTACTATCCTTGTGCTTATTCTAAAACGGAATTTCGTCTTCGTTTATATCAATCTCTGGGAGATTGTTTTCCGGCATTTTTGCCGGTGCGGGTTTAGAATACGACGGTGGAGGCGTGTAAGCCGCTTTTGGTGCTGGTGCATCATAGCCGCTGTTACCCGCATCGCTGTATTCGTTATAACCGCCCTGAGAACCACTTTCGCCGCGTGAATCGAGCATTTGCATCGTTTCGACGATAACGGAGTGTTTAGAGCGCTTTTGGCCGTTTGTTTGGTCAACCCATTGGTCAAATTTCAATCGTCCTTCGACGAGGATTTTAGAACCCTTGCGGAGGTATTGGTTGGCTACCTCACCTGAACGGCCGAAAAAAGTGATGTCGACAAAACATGTTTCCTCTTTTTTCTCGCCGTTCACTGTAAATTTGCGACTCGTAGCAATAGCAGTATTGGCAATTGCCGATCCACCTTGTGCATACTTGAGTTCAATATCACGGGTGAGATTTCCAACCAAAATAATTTTATTAAACATAGGTTTTCCTTAAAAGGGCTTAAGAAGCTACTTCTTCTTTTTTCTCAGCAACAACAGCAGTTGGAGCAGTTTTTTTAGTTTTTTCAACCATACCGTTCCAAGCAGCAATCTCACGTTTTGAATCGTATTTCATGGTTACGAAACGTAAAATCTCTTCGTTGATACGAAAACGACGTTCAATTTCAGCAATTGCAGCAGGTGCAACAGTGTAATACATAACGTAGAAATAACCGCGAGCATTTTTCTCGATCGGGTAAGCTAATTTTTTCATTCCCATTGCGTCGCGAGCAACGATCTCACCGCCGTTAGCAGTGATCACTTCTTCAACGAGAGCGATGGTGTTTTTAATCTCTTCTTCTGTAAGAGTAGGTTTTACGATTACTAAGTTTTCGTAATGTCTCATAGCGTATGTCTCCTTATGGTGTTCGCCCCTTATGGTTGTTATACAGCACGACAGTCGTGTTGCAAAGAGCAAGGAACGCGCGGAT
>NZ_MIBT01000092.1:0-33544 GCF_001829605.1 Sulfuricurvum sp. RIFCSPLOWO2_12_FULL_43_24
GTGTTGGTTCATTGTCTTTCATTAGGTTCTCCTCTAATATAGTGATAAGAATCGTAACAATATTAACCTACAAACGGTTAATGAATAACCGCTAAAATAATGCTTTAAGGTTATTGATTTTTATATCAATTTTGAGTTATTTCGGTCACAATCGATATTTTTTCAATTTTCTGTACTTTTAAACGATCCAAAATAAAAATAAAATCGTCAAAATAGGCTTTTTTGTCTCCCCGAATACTGACAGTATCATTTTCACTCAGCCCGGCGATCTTTTGAATGAGCGTCTCTTTGTTCACGATATCATGATTCCAATACAAAACGCCTTGATCATTAACACTGATCACGACTTCTTGTTTAGGTGTTTGGGTTGCACTTGCGGCTTTCGGGAGATCGAGTTTAATAGCACCCGATGCCACAAAAGTAGAAATCGTTAAAACAATCGCCAATAATACCAACACAACATCAATCAATGGAACAACATTAATACCCTCGGGACGTTTAAGCGCGCGCATCTTCGAATTTCCCCATCAAAAGATCGACTTTTCGCAAACATGCACTGTAGATCATCATAGAGGGAATCGCTACAAGGAGTCCCAATGCTGTCGCTTTGAGTGCCAGTGATAGTCCAATGATCACTGTGGAGGGTTCCATCCCCCCGCTTTGTCCGATTTCATAAAATACTACCATAATCCCCGCAACGGTCCCGAGAAGTCCGACATAGGGAGCGTTGGAACCGATCACGGAGATTGCGGTGAGGTTTTTGGTAAGTTCCGCTTCCGCTTGATTTTTAGTCATGTAATGGTCTAGATTAACGCTGCGGTAATAAAAAAACCTCTCAACACCATACGCCAGTGCGATCACGCTCATCATTCCCAAAATTCCCAAAGTCGCATAATCGACGACCAATTTTAATTCTTCCATGACACTTCCTACGCTTTTAATTTAAATGAAATGGGTAAAACGACCCGTGATTCTACCTGAGGCTTCGGAAGCGATTCACCCCCCAGCGTCGCTACCGCTTTAAGTGCCGCTTCATCAAGCAGCGGGAAACCTGAACTTTTAGAGATGAAATGATTTTGAAGTTTTCCGTTGGTTCCGATTACTATTGCGACCTCAACAATTCCTATATGGCCCATTCGACGGGCAATATTGGGATAGACAAGTTTTGATAGAACCGAATCGCGAATCATCCCGAAATTGGTTTTAACAAACTCTTTTTCGAGTTCTGCATCACTTTTAGCTGCTACAACATGTTTTGCTGCTTCTACCGGTTTCGGCGCAATCATCGATACAGATTCTACCCTTGCCAATACAGGCTGTTCTTTAACCACAGTTGGCGCTAATGCGGGAACGACAGCCGAAGAGGTTATGGAGGGTGTCAGTTGGGATAACTTCGGTTCGGTTCGGCTCGATGGCACTGTCTGTTGCACCGAAGGTTTGAAAGCTGCCACAGGTTTGGATACCGTCGTTTGAGGGGATGAAACAACGGATGGCATAGGGCTCTGGAGTGAATTATCCTGATGCGTCAGCGTAGAAAGTTCCAATTCAATACTCATCGGTATCTCGATAGGTTTAACTTCATCTACAGCCAAGAGTGCCAAGACTCCAGCCACGAGAGCGTGTAAAACAATCGAAACCAAATACCCTTTTTGGATATTTAGGCTTTGGTTGATGGTCGTTGTTTTTTCGAGTACCATAGGAACACTCCGCTAAAGATAAAAAATAAAAGGCTGATAGCCAAAATATCCTCCCAAATCCACATCCCTTTATCACCCAAAAGAGCTTTGCCCGTATGCAGATCAATATTAAGTTTTTTCAAGGTAACGGCATCACCATCATTACAGGCTTTACGCTCCGGGAGATTCACCTCTTCCCACTCTTGGGCTTCAGACTCATAACTCATCATCCCCTCTTTACTCACGGCGTAAAGGAGATCGTTCTGCGCCATAACATCCCAAATGTCAGCTTCGAGAATGGATTCGTAAGCTCCCTCATTTTCGATGAACACCCCTTTTTTGGTTCCGATGACGACCTGATCATTCCATAGAGTAATCGATCGGATGTCATCTTGGGCGAATTCCTCAACTTCTTGAGTCTTTCCCTCTTTTTGGATAATTAAACCATTTTTATATCCGTAATATTCCGCTCCGTTAGGAGCGACAAAATAAACGCGAAGCTCACCTTGCATCTTTTTTTTCTCTGACCAATAGCCCGGGAAATAACTGCTCGAGATAGCATATTCATCAAGTTTGAGCGCTTTTCCGTGCGCCAAAAAAATGGTCGTCAATCCAACGATCAAAAGCGGCAAAGCAAATGCCACCCCCAACCAAATATGCCATTGACGAAGCTCGCGTTTAAATTTATTCATTAGAATTTACCTTCCAGTCCAATAAAGAACATAACATTCGAATATTCTGTTTCTGTCGTCACTTTCGTAATATTTCCGGTTGTTGCTGAAAATTCGGTATCTTTCTTATCTTTTTCAACTTCAGTTATATTTTTCGCCGAAATTCTGAGATTCAGCTCTTTTGTCAACTTTTTAAGTGCATACACATCGACGATAGTACGGGCAGTTTCGGTTTTGAGTTTCGTTGCCGATTCATACACTTCAAATCCATCTAAATAGTTATAAGCAGCCCCGATAGTCAGCCCTAAGGGGGCAATTTTTTGATCAAACCCGAGGTTAAGTGCGTATTCCGGTACATCTTTGAGTTTACGCTCGATTCCATCACTTGCGGTAGTGATTTTCCCATTCATAAATGAAAGGTTTCCATACACGTTGAGTCCATCCATATATTTGGAAAGATCCATTTTGGCATCAAACTCAACACCATAAAGTTTTGCATCTCCCATATTCATCGGTTTTTTATAGTAAAATCCGTCATTCTCTTGAAGTGTCGTCGATTCGATTTTGTCTTTGATGTCCCGATAGTATCCGTTAACCGCTAACACGCCCGTATTCCCCGATAAATAGTATTCCAAACTCGTATCATACGAAATGGCTCTTTCGGGTTTGAGATCAGGGTTCCCCGTTTCATACGGGTTCAGTGACGTCCCCGTCGTACCTGATTTGATAAAATTAGTCAACTCATCAAACTTCGGACGTTTTGCTTTTTGAGCCACACTGGCGCGAAAATGAAGATCCTCTTGCATCCGCCACAAATAGTGGAGTGACGGGTTCCAAAAACGGTAATCACCCTCTTTTGAAACACCGTTGGAATCGAGCGACTTTTGGGTAAACTGTTCCATTCGAAGTCCCGGAGTAAGGACATGCGCATCACCGATATTCCATTCATCCATCACATACGCTTGGAGTGAATCTTCATCCATTTTGAGATTGTCAGCTATCCCTGTTTGAACGACGCCGTTCTTAGATTTATCGCTTTCAAAATCTTTTAACGAATATTCGATCCCCGATTTGATAAAGTTAGAGTCCCACAATACAAACGATGCGTCGGCTTTGATTTTATTTTCGGTCTCCGTAATTTTTTCATACTCCGTCGCGGCAGTATTAACAATATTGCCGTTACTCACCGTCGTTGTTCTGGTCAATGTCGATTTATCTTTTTCTTCACCGCCACGGTTGATCATTGCCGTAATACTGTATTTTTCACTTGGCGAAAATGTCGTCTCATATTTGAGCATGATACGCCCGTTGTCTCGATCTTTATCCTCTTGCTCGTCAGTATAGATCAGTTTGTCCAATACGCCAAGTGTTCCTGTATCTTCGGTATTGTCTTTGGTTTTATCCTTTTTTTCGGTTCCGGTAATAAAATAACCGCTCAATGTAAGACGGTTTTTATCATCGAAATCGTAGTTGATTTTCGGAATGATGCTCAACTCGGTATTTTCCCGTTTTTCTACTTCGTATTCGGTTTTAATCGAGGTCATGGCTCCTGTAGTCGCGTTATACCCAAGTTCAAGCTTGTCTTTAGGTTTAATCCACGGTCGATCTAGGGCATTGATACTAACAATGTAACTTAGTTTGTCGTATTTGTTTCCAAAGCTCAAATACGCTTCTTTACCGGAGGTGCCATCTTGATTCGCGTAGGTGGCACTCCAATTCCCTTTAGCTTTATTTGGGGCATCTTTGAGAACGATATTGATCGTTCCTGCCACTCCATCACTGTTATACTCCGCAGTCGTCTGACGAATAATCTCGATCCTCTCAATCATGTCGGCACTCAGACGGCTCACCTGCATCTGACGATCTTTTTTACCATCCGCAATCGGTTCACCGTCGATCAATATCTGAGTATACCCTTTATCGGCACCGCGAAACCGAATGTCTTCGACATACCCGGCAGGTCCGGTAAAGCCCATACCCGGCAGACGTTTGAGGACTTCTCCGATAGTCTGATCGTCGAAACGTTCAATTTCCTCTTTCGAGACAATAATTTTGGTCGTGGAACTGTTTTTTCTCCCCTCAATCGGGTCGTTCAAACGGGTTTCGTTTATCTCAACCTGTTCCAAAATATCATCATTGCCAGCACCAAACATCAATGAGCATGTCACAACACTCAATGCAATCGTTTTTTTCATCTTCATCCCTACTTTTCACTTTTACTTATGTATGGCTGGCTACAGGCAAGATGCTTTGGCTGGCTGATTAAATTATTTTTTTGCAGATAATTCTGCTAACTTTTTCAATTGTACCGGAGTCAAAATGGACTGAAATTCATTAAAAGCATCCAGTTTAAGATCAAGTGCCTCGCGTTTCATGGAGGTAATTTGATCTATCTTTTCTCTCACATCACTTTTTGTTTTTCCCTGCATAAGAGCCTTAATCACCTCTTTTTCAACTTTGGTGATTTTTATCATTTTCTCTTTGTGCGCTTTTTTCAATTTTGGCTCGATCTCTTTTTCAATCTTCGAAATTTGAGACCCATTTAACGACAATGGATTGTTTTTCGATTTCATAAACTTCATCGGGATTTCTATGAGATCATGTGATTTAAACGGCTTTGGCTTTTTATCATCGCCTGCCCATACTCCTGTTGTCAACAAAATACCTAAAAGTATTCCAAACACTTTTGACATACGTCCTCCTCATTAATGATAATTAATTTCATTATTAAAATAATAGCGGAAACGACACCAAAGTGTCAATAGTGATAAGCATTATTAAATAAATAAATGGTAAGTGATCAGCTTAATTTAAGAAAGCAAAGAAAGTATCGGGAGGAGCTTTACCAGCTCCCTTCTAGAGTAACGAGGAAATGGAAGCGGGAGTTTTCATGATCGATTTGAGTTTCACTCAGAACCCCAGAGCTATAACGTTTTGAGGTTGTAGTAATGCTCTCTTGGGTAATATTTTTGAGATTTAACCCTACTTTATAGGTGGAATCAAGCCGTTTGGATGCATAGAGGTCGAGTGCTCCGTGCCCCTCTTGGGATTCAGCGATGCCGCTAAGATCAATCGGATCATCGTATCCGCTCACATAACGATACGCAGCACCATACGTCAAGCGATACGCTTGCAGCCGATGATCGATTCCGATGTTATAGATATAATCATGTGTCCCTTTAATTGTCCGCTTGACTCCATCGGTAACGAGAGAGGAATTTTGAAAAGTTGCATTCGCGAATATACCTAAGCCGCTGACATACGATTCCAATGATTTTTTGAGTTCTAACTCCAAACTCCAAAGCTTCCCTTCACCCGCATTTCTTGGACGTTCGACATATCGACCCGACTCAAAGGTTGTCAGTTTTTCAATTTTATCGTTGATATCCCGATAAAAACCGCCGATACTCATAATCCCTTTATCCTCAAAGAAATGCTCATAACGGACTTCGTAACTGAGAGCGGATTCTTCTTTGAGATTCGGATTTCCGGTGACATCAGGGTGGTTAAGATCATTTTCATTGAGCGAGCTGTCTAGTGAGGAAGAGAGTTCATCAAGACGGGGAAGCTTTACCGTTTTGGCAACGCTTGCACGCAGATTATCATTCTCACTCAGTTTGTAAAGAGCATGAAAGGATGGAGCGAAATAGTCGATATCGATATTCTGATCGAACTGACGTACCGATCTCTCGAACCGAATCCCCGGAGTTAGCACTATTTTTTCATTCAATGCAATTTCATCTTGGATATACCATGATCCTTTATCCTCTTTCAAACGCTGATGCTCATCGGTATTAAGCGTTCCATTGGTGTATCCGATAACATCATCTTTTTGGTGGAGGCGCTTGATTTCGGCACCTGTTTTGATAAAGTGCTCATCCAAAGCGATCGAATAGCTCCCCTCAGATCCAAAAACTCGAAAGGATCCTTCATCATTCTGTTCATTGAGTGTTGTGGCATTATCGGTACGCGTGATTCCATCTGAAGTGTTTTGATGGTATTTGAGTTTCCACTCGATCAGTTCTGTTCCCGAGAGGTTGTGTATTCCTGAAAGTTTTGCCCAAAGCATCAAGGCATCCCCCGCATCGTGTTGAAGGAGCGTTTCATTAACACTTCCTACTCTATCTTCTACACTCTCTTTAACATAATCACTTCGATTCAAAGCTCCATCAAACATATATTTATCTTTGGACGATGGGGTGTAAATCAATTTGGTATTGAGGCTGAGGGAGCGGTAGCGTGACTCATTGTCATTATAGTCATCTCTCGTATCAGTATGAGTTGAAGAAGAATCATCCTGCGAATTATCCGAGAGCGTTGTATTAATAAGATAAGAAAGTTTCCCTTTTTTCCCCTCCTGCTGAGCAAACACAGAAACCATCGGTTCCCCTGCATACGCTCCGGCGGTGAGTTTGGCGATCGTTTTTCCCTCAGATGAGGGTTTTTTCAGAACGATATTAACAATCCCTCCCATTGATTCAGCACTGTATTCAGCCGAACCGTTGGTCATCACCTCCAAACGCTCAATCATATCGGGAGAGATGTGTTCGAGCGGATTTCCCCGCTTGGTAGATGAAACTTCCTCTCCGTCGATCATAACTTTCGTATACCCTTTGCCAGGCGATCCTTTTTTCCCTTTGCCCTCACTGATCGTCACACCCGGTGTCCGTTTGAGCATTTCTAAAGCATTCATATCACCGTATTGGGTTAATTCTTCGCCTTTGATGATACGTTTGGCTATCGAATTTTCTTTGCGCTCTTCGATCACGTTATAGGTCTCTTCGACTTCGATTTTATCGAGTTGAATGATCTCCTGTGCACAGGACAACGAGAGGGTACAGGTAAAAAGTATAAGGGGACGATAAAACAAAATATGCCTCGGGAATTCGGCGCAAAAGCACCGATTATTTGGTGAGAATCAGCTTATTGCCTTTGGTAATTCTCAAGGTATAGACTTCATTGCCGTGAACGATACGGATTGCATTATCGTTATTAAACAATGATTTAGACTCTATAACGATGCCATTATACTCAGATGAAGATGACGGTTCTATTACTCTATCTTCTTTTAACACGCTCGTCCGCTCCGTATAAGACGATGTATCGAAGCGTCAGACAAGCATTTTTGTTCTTTTTTGGTTTTCATTCAAAACTCCTTATTGAAATGAAGGGATAATTTGTTCCAACCACATCGTAATTCGGCCATCGGTCAATTTACTTTGGTTATCTTCATCAAGGGCTAGCCCAACAAATTTTCCATCTCGAAGTGCGGTTGATTCATCGAATTCATATCCTATGTTTTCCCACACACCGATAACCGTCGCACCATTTTTCGTAACAATATCATACACTGTTCCCATAGCATCTAGATAGTTATCCGAATATTCCTCTTGATCACCTAGACCGAAAAGCGCTACGCGCTTACCAGTCAAATCGAGTTTTGAAAACTTGTTTTCATAACTGTCCCAATCATCCTGAAGATCACCCTCACCCCATGTTGAGACACCAAAAATAAAATTATTGTATTCGCCGTAAAAATCGACACCGCATTCTTGTACATTATAGAGATCGACTTGATGATCACTCAACGTATTTTGAATAGAGACCGCAACTTTTTCGGTATTTCCGGTTGAGCTTCCGTAAACGAGAGCAATTTTAGACATGTTTTTCCTTTGTGCAGAATGTAAATGAATAGGGGATAATTTTGACCGGATTTTCATCGCTGTTTTTGATCAAAATATGACGGGTAAAATCATCCATTTTGGGGTAAACAAGATAATAAGCGTTGATCGATTCACGGCGCAGTTCATCAAATGCCGTATTGATATCTCCCTTGCGCAAATTCAATGAATCTGAATTCATCCGTTTCCATCGCGGATGCAAACGCGTCACCTGCCCTCCCGAAGAGATATGGATAAAACTCTCATCTCGCGTTACGATCGTCCCTTCTTGAGGCTTAATACGTTTAAAGACCGTTTGGGTAAACAACTCATCCAGATCAAGCATCATCTCAATTTTCCCATCCCGCATCATTAATGAAGCCAAAGCCGCTGAGGGATGAGTAAATCCGGGTGTTGAATACAAAATCCCTTTGTATCCCCCGGATGAGAGATAATCCCCTAACGGAGTATCGATACGCTGAAGAAATCGGTTAATCACTCCGCTCTCATGAATGAGAATCGTCACAATCGGTTGGGAAGTTTCAGGACGCAAACGATGCATCGGTAAAAAGGACATTACCTTATCTTGCAACAATGTATAGACATCCTCTTTCACCTTCGAACAACGAGAAAACTCAAAATGAGCCTCTTTTGGCAACACAGCATTAAGCATCGACAAAAACATCTTTCTCCGATTGCTCAAGGAATGAATATGGTAGCTGTGGGGCAGAATCTCTTTGACCCGACCGTCTTGTCGTACAAAACCGATCTTTCGCATGGCGTAGCTCCTATTTTTGATAACTGATATCATTTTATCAGAAATAGACTTCACTTGTCAATAGTAATAAGCATTATCATTATAAAGGATTGGCATGTCTATTTTGATTAATAGAGTTTGTTGCCAAGATTTGAACAATGGTATCAATGGTCATCAGATTATTTGACATTTCCTCCCCTATTTCGTTGAAAGATGAGCGCTCGCGAAAGAAAACAGGAGGTCGTACTTGAGGAGAATTCAATTGATGATTCGCTGACGCGAGCTAACTCTATGGAAGTGTAGCAAGAGAAGATTGTTCTGTCAATAGTGATAAGCATTATTATTTATAGAAGCGGATGGAAGTAATTTGTTCTCCGGGGCTTTACCCCGAAATTAAAGATATTACGCTCTTTGAGACATCTTTCCGATCTCTTTATCGACGAGATACAATCCGCGACCGTCCAGTCCGACAATATCCATCAAATCGAGGATTGAGCGGAACAAATGTTCCTCTTCATGCTGTTCAGAAACATACCATTGGAGAAAATTGAACGTCGAATAATCTTTCTCCGCCAAACACGCTTCTACTAAAGCGTTGATTTTAGAGGTAATGAATTTTTCATGCTCGAACGTTTTTTCAAACACATCATTAATCGATCCGAACTCATACGGAGGTTCTGCCAACGCACCGATGCGTGCCATTGCACCTGTTTCATTAACATAGGTGAAAAGTTTGCGCATGTGAGAGTGTTCATCATCACTGTGTGCTTCGAGAAATTTTGCCGAACCGGCGAGTTTTTGATGTCCACACCATGAACTCATTGCAAGATACAGATTGGCAGAGTAATCTTCGAGGGCGATTTGTTCGTTGAGAAGTTTGAGGATATTAGGCTTTAACATAAACAGCTCCTGAAATCAAGATTTGCTGGCTAATAGCTAATGCATTGGCTTGCGTAAAATAAGTATATCACAAAATATTTTACTTGCAACCACCGCTGCACGAAACACTACTGCATTTATTCTGACGGATCCCCTCCACCATTTGGGTGATCTGGCACTCACTGCATCCGCTCATTCCTTTTACACAAATAAAAGGGATATCGGACTTTTTTGCTTGACGTTTGAAGTGATCCATGGAGTTGTGTTTTAAAAAATCGGTCAACATGATGATCATATCGGTTTGCTGAGGAAGCTGTTTATGGGACGTTGAGTTGCGGCGACTGTCCCAGTGATGAGTTTTGGTTGCACCTAAAGAGAGCAAAAGAGATTGAAGTTTGGTGATTTTATCTCCACCGATAACCAGTACTGACATCAGAAAATCCTTTATTGATAACTTATATCAAAATTCTAGCTCCATTGTCCTTAAAGTTTTATGATATTGATAAGAGATATCAAATATCTCTTCACTTCTTTATCTTACATTTTGTGCTACTATTTACCATTACTATTAATTCAAGGAGTCATGATGCGTCAATATGAAACTTACCACTGTAATACGTGCGGCAACGAAGTCGAAGTCCAAAACGTCGGAGGGGGAACCCTCGTCTGCTGCGGCAATGAGATGGAGATGATAACTCTGAGTCTCACCGCAGTAAACCTGATGAAAGCGTTCGGCGGAGAGAGTATGGCACGCAACAAATACGAGTTGTTTGCCGATATCGCCCATGATGAGGGGTGGCATGCGGTAGAGCGCCATTTCCGTGAATCGGCGTTTAACGAGATGTACCATGCCCGTGCCCAGTATAAAGCATATCATAAACTCATACACGGCTGCGAAGTGGATGCAACGGCTGAAAATCTCGACAGCGCGATGGGTGGAGAGAACTACGAGCACACGGTCATGTATCCCGGATTTGCCGAAATCGCAACTGCTGAGGGGCATAAAGATTTAGCCCGTCTGTTTACTGCCATCGGCAAAGTCGAAGTGGAACACGAACGTGAATACGCTGCTCTTAAAGAAGCTCTCATCGCGGATGGATTCTTTGCCAGCGAAGAAGAGGAGATTTGGGTCTGTGAAGTGTGCGGACATATCCACCGAGGGAAAAAAGCACCGGCAGCATGTCCTCTGTGCAAAGTAGGACGCGAGTATTTTAAACGGGAACATATCCTCTAAATATTCCCCACTGTTTCCCCCCATCGGGGAAAGGAAATTATTATGAAAGAACTTTGCAAACTCAAAAAAGTCGATTTGACCTCATCAATCCAAAAAATCATCAAAATTACCAATAAGCCAAAATATATCTGTACTAAATGTGCCAGAGTTGCGAATGACAAAAAGTATTTGTGTGATCCGAAGAAGATGAAAGAAAAATAATGATTAGATAGCTATCTTCTCACTCTCTATATGCTCAAACAATTCAGCTCGGAGTTTTCTACGAGGAACCAAATCGACATCTCTTCCCAATACCGCTTTGATCTTCTCTTCGAGTTCGATAAATCGGAGCAAATCAGGAGTATCGGAAAAATCGACGAGTAAATCAACATCACTGGATATACTCTGTTCACCACGGGCAAATGAACCGAAAAGTGCAAGTGATGTAATGTGATAACTTTGCATTATTTCGGGTTTTAAAAGGGTGAGTTTTTCTAAAATTAGCTCTTTTTCATCCATGATGACTTCCCTTTCAAAATATTTGTCTTATTGTAGCATATACTTATTCTCCATTCTCAAATATCAAGTTTCTTATAAAAGTTATTTAAAGGATGAGATGTATACTATATGTTAGAATTTATGTAAATTTACTATTAATTTGGAGGTATTTGCTTGAATGATAAAAAGATTATTCCCCATAAGGAAACTGGTCAACCTATCGTCGCTACTATCAGCTCGGCAAGAATTGCAGAACGGAATATAGATGAATTAATAGGTTTATGTAAAGGTATGATTGCTGATGGTTCTATTGTCCAGGCAGAGGCAGATTTTTTACTTCATTGGATGGAAGCAAACCAAAGCGCGGCACATCAATGGCCGGCAAATATTTTATACTCACGCGTTAAGGAATATCTTGCCGATGGTGTTTTAGATGAAACAGAAAAAGAAGAACTTTTTACACTTTTAAAACAGATTACAGGCGGTGAAAATGTAGCCGATACGGTTCAAAGTATGGCATCTAATCTGCCACTACATGCCCCTCCACCTGATATTGAATTCGAAAACCGCATTTTTTGTCTTACTGGGACATTTACCGTAGGTTCACGTGACAATGTAACCAAACTTATCGAGAGTAAAGGGGGGAAATGTGTAAAAGCTCCTACCCAAAAAACGGACTATCTTATAATTGGTATTATCGGCAGTAGAGATTGGATACACTCAACACATGGCAGAAAAATTGAGATGGCTATGAAGTTGAGAGATACGGGTGAAGTTTCAATCCGTATTATTTCGGAAGAGCATTGGATTAAATTTATTTAAGGAAAAAAATGAAAGTAACAACAACTATAGAATATTATGAACATGGCGGTGCATTAGTAAATAGTGATAAAGTCGAGTTTATCCCATTTATTGGGCAAATCATTGAAAATCAAGTTATCAATGCACAGCAAAAGCTTGGGAAAAAGATACTCCTAGGGATGATTCTGTTATTGAAGCCGTAAATGCTTACTATAAGTAATTAAGCTTTTATAGAAGTGTATTTCTCTACTTTTGTGATTTTTTAGTTATTTACGCTAAAATTTTCTTCAAAATAGTTATGAAAATTGAGGAGATATTATAGTGGAAGTATTATTAATTGGTCTTAGTATAGGTTTTGTTTTTTTGATGATTGTAGGTGTCCTTGGGCTTATCCAGCCAAGTCTAGTAAAGCAACAAACTCGAACTAAAGTATTTCTCACTTATATTATTCCTGCTTTTGTAATTTTCATTGCAATTGGAATTATGGCACCCAAGAATACTCCCGCCAATATCGACAATCAGAATATACCACTTAGTGAGCGCTATGGTGATCCAAGTGCGAATACTCCCGCCAATATCGACAATCAGAATATACCTGATAGCATCGATTATAAAATTATTAGGGACGAAGAATCTGTACTTCATATTAAACGTGTTGTTGAAGTTCTTCTTCCAGAGCGTGTTGATGAGTCCACCCTGAAGGTTTTGGCTGAAAAAATTTATAAAGACGGATTTGAGCGAACCTTTATTGGATATAGAATTAATGGGGAAGATAAGGATGGAGCATATTGGGCAACTACGAACTACGATCCTGATCTAAAAATCACATTTATAGGTTTAAAAAAGGCGGCTCACAACGACTTAATAAAATCCGAACTCCAAGTTGATGGTGAGCTTATTGGTAAGTGGTTAGTAAACTACGGATTTGAGTACAAAACTGCCTTTTACAAAAAAGGCGATCAGGTTATGATAAAAACCGCATTTGATGACGGTAGTAGCGAAGATGTTAAGCTGTCAAGCAATGAAATCAACGGTCAAGTTCGCTACTACGATGAGGGTGGAAAAGAAAGAGGGGAATATTATATTATTGCTTCCAATGGTGATCTCCAATTTTGGAGTAAAAATGGAAATTATTATACTGCCCCAAAGGGATTTTAAAGAAAGTAATTATGTATTAAATCTTCACTTTTCTAAGATTAAATTACAAATAGAGAGCTGGATTCCCGATCAGGTCGGGAATGACGGAGTTATGTCATCCTAAACTTCACGTGCCCTTTAGGGTAGATTCAGTATCTCAGATTGCGGATCAAGTCCGCAATGACGGAGAGTATCAAGCACGGAATGACGAGAGTTACTTTTTAAACATCTCATAACGGTACTGTGTCATCGGGGTATCTTCACGGTTCCCCCACTCTTTCATCGACGCATCGTACAAGCGGACATTTTTATATCCGAGTACGCCACTGAGGACGAAATAGTTGAATGACGTCTCCAACCCTCCGGTACAATAGACAAGTACCTCTTTGTTTTTATCTAAACCGTACCCCTCTTTGAAAACACTCTCCAACATCGCTTTAGGTTTAAGAATATACTCTTTATCCACGGAGTAATTCCATGAATAGCTCATCCCCCCTTTGATATGACCGTTACGTTTAACCGTAGGTGTTGGAGTAACCCCTAAGTACATATCAGACGGACGTGCATCGATCATAGGGAGTTTTCCCAGTTTACTTTTGACATAACCGATATCGGCAATCTTGCTTTTATCGATCGATGCTTTAAATGCCGTCGGTTTGATGATCGGTTCGGCTTGGGTCAATTCGAGTTTACCATTTTTCCATGTTTTCAATCCACCATCCAATAATGCAACGTTTTTAATCCCGTGATAGTTGAGTGCCCAATAGATATAACTGGTTTTCAATACATCTTTGGGATCGCTGATCGGTGCATAGAGGACAACATCTGTTTTTTCATCGATTCCCAACGCTGAAATCTCTTTTTCGATCTCCGCTACCGGACGGATGGAGAGAAAAGTACCGTTATCGAATCGCCATTTTCCAATTGCGGTATGTGCCGCATTGGGAATATGTTCTAAACCGTATACATCCCCTTCCGATACCTCGATAATACGAAGATTACTATCGTTTTTATGTTCATTCAGCCATTGCGGAGTTACCAACGGCTCGATGGCCAAGAGTGATACAGCACTCATTAAAATAGCGGTGAATATTTTCATTGTGATTCCTTATAACAATTTTGACAATCATAGAGAAGTTTCTCTTAAAGGATAATTTTTTTCCTTTACTAAATTCATTAGCAAATATTTAAACTTTGTTTACTTTTTTGTTACCGAAAAAGGAATACTATGATGGTATGAAAAAACATTCATTAGTAATACTCCCATTTTTTCTCTTGGCGAACCTCTGGAGTGGTGATGATATCCTCCTTTCACCCCAAAAACAAGAGATACTGCGTCAGCAACGCACTCTACTCGAATCCGAACATGAAAAGCTTCGCACGAACTGGATAGCGCCTCTCAACCTCAATGCCTCCTACAGCTATGACAAAAGTGCTACGGGCGATTATCACAGTGATACCGAAAATCTCTCCGCTTCGATCTCCCAAGATATTTTTCGATCCGGCGGAATCACCTATCAAATACGTTATGCCGACGCCAAAAAGCAAAGTGCCCAGATAGCGTACCAACAACAAATCGCGATATTGAATCAACAGCTCTTTTTGGCACTCATAACCTACCAAAAAAACAGTGTTTTACTGGAACAAAGTCAAAAACGGCTCGATAACAAAGAGATCGAAATCTTTATCAAACGCCAGCTCTACGATGCGGGAAAAGTCGATATAACCGAGCTAAACAATGCGTTTATGGAAAAAAGCAGTGAACTAAAAACGATTACTTCCCTCAAATATGCCCTCAGCGAACAGCGTTTTGAGATGGCAAAGGTCAGTGATATTTCTCCTGAAAAATTTCAGATCCCTCGATTTGAAGTGATCGATAAAGAGGAGTATTTATCAGGGCAGTTTGATCTGCAATATGCGCAGGCACAAAGTACAACGCTCAAAAATCTCTATGAGGTAACGGCCACGAATTACCTCCCCAGTGTTGCCCTCAATGGCTCCGTCGGATACCGTAATTATGACCCCAAAGAACTCAGCGGAGCCTACAGTGGAGATTATTACAGTGCAGGTTTACAGCTCACACTGCCACTCACCTATAATGCCTCAGCTACAATCCAAGAAGCCCAAGCCACCTATCTCCAAGAAGCAGCCAAAGAGGCCGATAAAAAAAGAGAACTGGGTGCCGAATATGCCCAAGTGATTGAAAAAATCAAAAATTATGAGGAGTACATCACGATCACGTCTCAAAACCTTATCCTCTACGATGAATTGATCCACGCGCTCCAAGCCGGAGTCAATGCCGGAACGAAAACAGGATACGATTTACAAACTCTCAAAAATACCAAGGCAATTGAAGAGTTGGAGATCAAAATCAATGAGATTAATATCCAAATCGAGCTTGCCAAACTCCATTTTTCCCTTAATCCTTCGAAGGAACTTTTATGAACTCTACGACTGACTCGATTGAACAAACCCTCGGACTGAATACTCCAAAACAATCATCCCTCAAAAAATATCTCCTGATTGGAGGGGCACTAGCCCTTTTAATCGGTGCCGTATGGTTTGGTATAAAAAGTTCTGCATCCTCTAAAACCGTATACATCACAACCCCTGTACAAATAAAAGAATTAACCACCACCGTCTCGGCAACGGGGAATCTGGAACCAACCAATACCATCGATGTGGGGATTGAAGTTTCAGGAACCGTTACTGACGTCCTCGTTGATTATAATGATCGGGTAAAAGTAGGTCAGTTAATGGCCCGTTTAGATACCACAAAACTCTCTTCTAAAGTTACCAGTTCCAAAGCTGCCCTGCTCCGTTATCAAGCCAATATATCAGCGGCGAAGGCATCTCTAGCGAATGCCAAAAACGAGTTTGAGCGTGTCCACAAAATGTACGCCTCTACAGGAGGAAACTATCCGTCTAAAAAAGAGGTCGATGAAGCCGACAATGCGCTACTTTCAGCAAAAGCCGGTTTAGATGCCGCAATAGCCCAATCAGCACAAGCCCATGCAGAACTTGAAGCCGATGAAGACAATCTTCGTAAAGCCATCATCGTCTCACCAGTAGATGGAATTATTTTGGAGCGAAAAGTGGAACCGGGACAAACGGTTGTTGCCTCGATGCAAACACCTGTTTTATTTAAAATGGCAAAAAATCTGAGTACTATGAAAGTGATCGTCAGTGTCGATGAAGCCGACATCGGTGAGGTCAAAGAGGAGCAAAATGTAACCTTTAGCGTCGATGCCTATCCAAACCACCTGTTTAAAGGTGTCATTACTCAGCTGAGATTGAACTCTCAGATGGTTAATGGCGTAGTTACCTACGATGCAGTCGTCGAAGTACCCAATACGGATTTAAAACTCCGCCCGGGTATGACGGCAACGGCACAGATCATCACCGGCGTTTTACCGAATGTCCTCGTCGTACCTAATGCAGCACTACGTTTCACCCCTCCAAAATCGAAAGAGGAGAAGACAGAATCATCTCAAGAGACGAAAAAACAAAACGAAAAATCAGTATGGATACTCAAAGAGAAACAACCCTCACCACTCAACGTCAAAGTCGGCAAAAGCGACGGCATCTCAACTGCCATCAACTCTTCACAGCTCAAAGTAGGTGACAGGGTTATCATCGGTCTAAAAGAAAATGGAGAATGACGGTGCTCCCTTCTTGCGTCATCAGCTTTAGTGGTGTCACCAAATCTTACGGGGAGGGCGAAGCAACCGCCTATGCTCTGCGCGGTGTTGATTTGGAGATTAAAAGCGGTGAATTCGTCGCGATTATGGGACCCAGCGGATCGGGGAAATCGACGGCGATGAATATCATAGGATGTCTTGATACCCCATCACAGGGACAATATCTTTTTGAGGGAATCGATGTCGGCGGCCTCTCACGCGATCAACGAGCTCTTCTTCGTCGCAACTACATCGGATTTATCTTTCAAGGGTTCAATCTGCTGGGAAAAACATCAGCCGTTGAAAACGTCGAACTACCGCTGCTCTATCGAGGATTCCCTGCTGATGTTCGCAGAGTAAAAGCCCTTGAAGCCCTTAAAAGTGTCGGGCTAGAACACGTCGCCCACCACACTCCGGGTGAACTCTCAGGAGGCCAGCAGCAGCGTGTCGCTATCGCCCGCGCGATCGTTACCGATCCGCTCGTCCTCCTCGCCGATGAGCCGACCGGAAATCTTGACACCGCAAAAAGTATCGAAATCATGGAACTGCTCCGATCGTTTAACCGTGATAAAGGGATTACGATCATTATGGTCACCCATGAAATCGACATGGCAGCCTATTCAGAGCGGACAATCCATTTTCGTGACGGACTCATCGACAGGGGGACCCGATGATCTGGAACGCTTTTATTTTAGCTCTACGTGAAATTCGCCGAAGTGCTATGCGCTCGATCCTCACCACACTGGGGATCGTTATCGGGGTTGCTTCGGTTATCGCTATGGTGATGCTCGGAGATGCCACCACCGCCTATGTCTCCAACAGCATCTCCAAACTGGGAACCAACATGCTGATCCTCCGTCCGGGTCAGGATCGCCGAGGTCCCAGAAGTGAGGATACTACCGCCAAACGTTTTAACCACGATGATCTCCAAGCGATTCATCGTGAGATTACCGATATCCGAGGAGCCGCACCGATAGGCTCCAAAGGGGTTCAAGCCGTCTATGGCAATCAAAACTACTCCACTACAATCGATGGGAGTGATAACGACTATTTCACCGTTAAAGACTGGGTATTTGAATCGGGGCGGATATTTGCCCCAGCAGAGCTGCAAGGGGGAAAAGCAGTTTGTGTCATCGGTGAAAGTGTCCGTAAAGAGCTTTTCGGGGATCAAGATCCCATCGGCGCTTCCATACGTCTTGGAACCTTCTCCGCGCAAGTAATCGGGTTACTCAAACCTAAAGGGGCTTCGATGTTCGGGATGGATCAAGACGATATCATCATTGTCCCTATAAGGCTACTACAGCGACGGGTGAGCGGTAATCAAGAAATCTCAATGATTCTCGTCTCGGCATCATCTCCAGCCGTGATCGAAAATGTCAAAGCCTCCCTCACCGCCCTTTTCCAAGAGCGCCGTCGTATCAAGCTGGGCGAGGAAAATGATTTCAGTGTCCGTGATATGCGAGAAATGGTACAGACCCTCACCTCTACCACTAAAATGCTCACCCTCCTCCTTGGTGCAGTTGCTACCATCAGCCTCCTCGTCGGGGGGATCGGAATTATGAACATTATGCTCGTCTCCGTCACAGAGCGTACTCGTGAGATCGGAATACGGCTCGCCATCGGGGCATTGGAGAGGGAAGTATTACTCCAGTTTTTGGTCGAAGCCATCGTCCTCTCATCTTTGGGCGGTGTGATCGGTGTTATCTTGGGGATTGGTTTTGGGGTGGGGATCAGTATCTTTTTCGATCTGCCACTGGTCTTTAATACTTCGATCGTTATTATCGCTTTTTTATTTTCTACCCTCGTCGGGGTCGTATTTGGTTATTTTCCCGCTCGAAAAGCGGCACGGCTCAACCCCATCGACGCTTTACGATATGAGTAATGTGCCGATATTATTTACAACAGTCCAAAAGGAGCTACTATGCAAATTGGAACCGGAACATCGATCAACCCTTACAGCCAAAGTGCTCTGGGATTGAAAGAAAAAGAGAGTGAAGAATTTAAAGAAAAAATCAAAAGTGGAGAGATTTCAGGTAAAACCCTCTCCCAAGCCTATCTTGTCGAATACAGCCTCAAAATTGAGAGTTATTCTTCGAATAATCTCCAAGCCCAAAGCGCTCCGTTTGATCTGAATAAAGTACGGGATATTTTAAGCTCCATCGATTTTGAAGCGATCGGTTATACCGGCAAACCGATTGCCGATATGAGCCCCGATGAAGCCAAAGAACTGGTGAGTGAAGAGGGTTATTTCGGGGTAACCAAAACATCAGAGCGTTTAGCGAATTTCGTTCTAAGTGGGGGCGGTGATGATTTGGAACGTTTGAAAGCAGGTCGGGAGGGAGTTATTCGCGGATTTAACGAGGCAGAAGAGATGTGGGGAGGAAAGCTTCCCGAGATCTCCTATGAAACCCTCGAAAAGACTCTCGCTAAAATTGATGAGAAGATTACTGCTCTGGGTGGAAATGTTCTCGATACTACCGCCTAAAATAAAAGAGTCAATCTCTTTTTATTTTCTTTATTGAGCACTACGACAATGAGGGCAAGTTTTAGCGGCAAGAGGAATTTCCATCGCGCATTCAGGACAAACTTTAGTGGTAGGAGCTACCGGCTCAGAAGCAGGTTCTGCGGCTTTGAGTTTGTTATATGCTTTCACCATCATGAACATGACCCATCCCAAAATCAAAAATGAGATCGTGTCGTTAATAAATACACCCAATTTGATTGCAGGAGCTCCCGCTGCATCCAAAGCTGCTAATGAAACATACTCTTTGCCATCCAATGCAATAAAGAGAGATGAAAAATCAACTCCTCCCATCAGCAATCCGACCGGAGGCATAATAATATTGGCAACCAGTGACTTAACCACGGTTGCAAATGCCGCTCCAAAGATAAATCCGACTGCCATATCTACAACATTTCCGGTGATGAGAAACTGTTTAAACTCTTTGAACATGGGAAACTCCTTTTGCATATTTTG
This sequence comes from Sulfuricurvum sp. RIFCSPLOWO2_12_FULL_43_24, assembly GCF_001829605.1. Classification (NCBI taxonomy): domain Bacteria; kingdom Pseudomonadati; phylum Campylobacterota; class Epsilonproteobacteria; order Campylobacterales; family Sulfurimonadaceae; genus Sulfuricurvum; species Sulfuricurvum sp. RIFCSPLOWO2_12_FULL_43_24. The sequence goes on from NZ_MIBT01000092.1 coordinate 19,950, forward strand.
AAAGATTCTAACATAGAAATGTTTGTGAAACATGTGCTTTGCACCTATCAATACGTTCCAATTCCCTACACTTCAACAAAAAAATTCCAAATGTTTGTCTCAATCAATCCATTGTTTACATTTTTTGGGAATGATAGATTATGAATTTATTTTCTATCCCGATACAAGTTACCTAAGCCTATGATATATCGATATTTAACTCTTATATGTTTACTTCTCACCCTATCTTCACACGCAGAAATCGATAAAAACGGACTTGATAAACTCAATGTCGAAGCACTGCTGGTCAAAGAGCTCACATCCGGTGAAGTGATTTATTCCAAAGAAGCCCTCAAGGAGGTCAAACCGGCCAGTCTTACCAAGATTATGACTGCTATGCTGGCGATTGAACAGGGGAATTTGGATCGTCCGGTGACGATCACCGCAGAGATGATAGCCGTCGAACCGACCAAAGCGGGCTACAAAGAGGGAGAGGTTATTCGTCTCGAAGATCTGATCAAAGCAGCCATGATCAAATCCGATAACGATGCGGCAATGGCGATTGCGATCAGCGTGGGGGGAGATCTAAATACATTTGTCCAGATGATGAACCTCAAAGCTGCTCAAATCGGTATGGACAATACTTTTTTCACCAATCCTTGCGGCTTTGATATCGCTAACCACCATTCAACCCCGATAGACCTTCTGCACCTTGCAGAATATGCCATTCAAAACTCTCTTTTTAACGATATCACCCGACAGAATCAACATATTTATTACTCACTCAATACGAATCGTAAATTTGTTGCCAAAACCCATAACTATCTTTTGAATCGCTACGAATATGCGGTAGGAGTTAAAACTGGTTACACCTCTAAAGCAGGCCCTTGTCTCATCGCACGTGCCAAAAAAGAGGGGAATGACTGCCTAATCGTGATGCTCAACTCGAAAGAAAATCGCTGGAGTGTAGCTCAACAGATTTTTGAACAAGTGTTTTTATTACCTGTCATCGAATATTGGGAAGAGGTATAGACAGATAGCATGATATAATTCGCAACATGAATAGCGAACACCCCATCTTCCACATTGACCCAACCCCTACCTTGCCGACACGCCAATGCCGATTTATGGCCCGTGTTATGGGGTACTCACTTAGCTACGGTCACTACGCTATCGCTTTGCTGATATGGTGGAAAAGTGATTGGTTTATCGCCATTGGAGCTTTATTGCTTGGGTTTATTGTTTTCGGGATCATCCGATCCAAACTCCGGAATGACTCAATTCCCCCCGCTCAACGCGAAACACCTTACAATGACTATGCAATCGCAACATGGTATTTATCGCGTATAACCTGCTTCACACTTCCAAAGGAATAAATAAATATGGCATTAGTCGACCTCCTGAATGTTAGCAAACACTACGAAGCCCAAAAAATTTTAGAGAATATTAACTTCCACATCGATGAGGGTGAGAGGGTCGTTATCGTCGGGAAAAACGGAAGCGGCAAATCGACGCTGATGAAAATCGTCCACGGATCACTCGATACCGATGCGGGTGAGCGGATAAACCGCCAAGGGATTGAGATCAAAATGCTCTCCCAAGTGCCGAAGTTTGATCCAAGCCACAACGTCCGCGAAGCGATCGAAGCGGGGCTGGGAGAGCTCAAAGCGGCACGGGTGCGTTTCGATGAGATTTCCACCCTCCTCTCTATGGAATTCGATAATGAAACGCTCCTTCAAGAGCAATCACACCTCACCACCTTTCTCGATCATCACAATGCATGGAATCTCGATGATAAGATCGAGCGGATTATGCACCACTTTATGCTCAAAGAGTATGAGACAAAAAATGTCGAACTCCTTAGCGGAGGGGAGCAGCGCCGTGTTGCCCTTGCCTCATTGTTACTGCTCAAGCCCGATATTCTCCTCCTTGATGAGCCGACCAACCATCTCGACGTCTACATGGTGGAATTTCTCGAAGAGTTGATCCTCAAAGAAAAATTCACCCTCCTTTTCATCTCGCATGACCGTTACTTTATTGATCAGGTAGCAACGAAAACCATCGAAGTGGAAGATTGCGCCCTGAGGGAGTTTAGCGGCGGCTACAGTAACTATTTGGAGCAAAAACAAGAGTTATTGCGCACCATGGCGCAACAGCACGACAACCTCCTCAAGCTTCTCAAATCTGAGAACGAATGGCTTCGCCGTGGGGTCAAAGCACGATTAAAACGGAATGAAGGACGAAAACAGCGGGTATTACAACTGCGTGAAGATGCCAAAAATAACCCAAGCCGTATCCGAAAAATGAAACTGGAGTTGGAGCGCGAAGCGAAACACTTTAATCGTGGAGAGGGAGTCAATCGCCAAAAAATGCTCTTTGAAGTCGAGCATCTCGGACTCACGTTAGGCAATAAACTCCTTATCAAAGACTTCTCCACCCGAATCCTCCAAAAAGACGTTATTGCCGTCGTAGGCCCTAACGGAAGTGGTAAATCGACACTTCTCAAGGCACTCCTAGGACGTCTAAAACCGACATCAGGGATTATTAAACAAGGAGAGCTAACGATCGGTTATTTCGATCAGCACCGTGAAATGCTCGATGATAATCTCAACCTCATCGAAACCTTTTGTCCCCATGGAGGCGATCGTGTCGATGCGCAGGGGCAGGATTATCATGTGTACGGCTATCTAAAAAACTTCCTCTTCCCGCGAGAGTTTCTCGATAAAAAAGTGGGAGTTCTCAGCGGCGGAGAAAAAAACCGTGTTGCCCTCGCCCTGCTCTTTACGAAAAAAGTGGACATTCTCATTCTCGATGAGCCGACCAACGACCTTGATATCCCCACTATCAATATCCTCGAAGAGAAGCTCCAAAACTTCCCCGGAGCCGTTATCCTTGTCAGCCACGATAGATATTTCGTCGATAAAATCGCCAAAAAGCTCTTCATCTTCAAAGGAGACGGCACCATCGAAGAGAGCTACAAGCCTTACAGCGAATACCTCGAAGATGAAAAAGAACTCAACGAAATAGATGCGATGGAGGCCGAGTTTTCCAAGTCTTTAACACCAACAGCTGTAATGCAGAGCGAAAAGCCGAAAGTATTCAAACTCACCTTTAACGAACAACGTGCCCTCTCAACACTCCCACTTGAGATCGAAGCGCTTGAGGCCAAGATTGATGAACTAAACGCCTCTCTCGCCGATCCAAAAAAATACGAGAAAATCGGAATCAGTATTTTGGCAGAAGAGTTGGAAAAAACAAAAGCGATCTATGAAGAAAAAGTGGATGAACTCTTAACGATTGAAGAAAAAGCAGAAGAGATCGAAGCACTCAAAAACAGCTAGTTAAGTACTTCTTTTTAATGTAAGGAAAGGATTAATACCTTCCTTTACCTTTTCCCATGCCTGAGCCCATTGTGCTATTTTGGTCTTGTTGCATCCCCTGCATCATACCTTTTCCTTTGCTCTTTCCTGAACCCATCATTCCTCCGCTTTCATCCATCCCTTTTTGTTTTCCCTGCATCATCCCCTGACCTTGACCGTAACCCATCCCTTTTTCCTGCTTACCCATCTCTTGTGAGACTTTTTCGGGAGCATTACCCTGCATCATCCCTTGACCGTAACCCATCCCTTTTTCTTGCTTACCCATCTCTTGTGAAACTTTTTCAGGGGCATTCATCATCTTCTCTTTCTCTTGCATCATCTTATGATTCATTTGACCTTTTTGATTCTGCATCATTGCCGGTTCTGCAAAAAGAAAAGTAGAGAATAAAGCCGAAGCCGACAATATACTTAGTAATACTTTCATGAGGTACTCCTTGAATATTTTTAACTATTGTAATGCAAAATTGTTAAAAGTGTATTAATTAAGTTTGACACCTATTAAAAATATGTATCACTTATTCGATATTCTTCGGAAAATTTAGCCGAAAACATGCCCCCGCTTCGTTTTGAATCAGCTTAACCGATCCGCCAAACTGTTCACTCAGGATTTTACGGGCAAAATAAAGCCCATATCCATGACCGTCATTTCTCTTTGTACTTATACCTGCTTCAAAAATCATCCTTGCCTGTTCATGTGTCATCCCATCACCGTTGTCGTGGATATCAACACTCACAGCCTCCCCGTCTTCCCATCCGCTTAGCGTGATTTTCTTGTCGATCCGATCTGATTTTTCAAGAGCTTCAATCGCATTTTCTATAAATACCGAATAAAGGTGAAGCAACCGACTACTGGGTACTTTGGTATCGATTGTCATCTCTCCGGAAAGATCAATCTCAAGCGTGATATTGGCAGTATTTAAATGAGGTTCCAAAAGACGTTTTACCTCTTCAACAGAGATTTTCACATTTACAACTCCGGCTTTATCACTGTGAAAGTGATACAAACTCTCTAAACTGTGGGAAAGATGCTCCAAAATTTCTTCACTCCGCCCCAATTCATCATCAATGCATTCGCACGATTGTTCTACCAATCTGCGACGCATTCGAAGCAAATAAGTGGAGAGAGTATGTAAAGGACGGCGCCACTGATGGGCGACAAAAGCGACCATCTCTCCGATTTGTGCCATACGTGCTTGTTGCAAAAACAATTTATCTTGTAAAGCTTTTTCGTCTTCAAGCTTTTTACGTTCCGTAATATCGGTACCGGTAACAACGACACCGATAATGTTATCCTCATCATAAACCGGATGATAGCGCACCAGTAAATAAACTCTCTTTGCATGAGCAAAAGTAAACCATGATTCGTAACTGACTTCTTCTCCCGCTAATGCTCGATCCAGATAGGGCTTGATTACATTATAAAAGACCTCTTTTCCCAATACTTCTTCTACATGGTGCCCTACAATCTCACTATAAGCGCGGTTAAGGGCTTTCACATATATTTTATTGACAGCACGATAAATATAATGTATATCCACAAAGGAAAGCCTGTTGTCCGTTTGATCGACGAGATTAAACAGATGCGTTTTAGAGGTATATTCGATAAATTGGTTCATGAAAGACGGTATCCTAATTTCGGTGTTGATTGGATATTGAGACCGACAACTTTTTTACGCAGATTACTCACAACAATTTTAAGGGCATTACGACTTATCTCCTGCGAACCATAGAGTGTATACTCTATCTCTTCATAACTGACAATCTTTCCTCGATGTTTGAGTAAAAGCTCCATTAATGAAATCTCCAAATGAGACAATCGTAACATTTTTCCATTTTGGAAAATGGCTTTGCTTTGAAAGTCATAATGTATATTTTCACTAATATCAATATTTTTTAAAATTTTATCTTTCTTGTGACGTTCCAATATTTGGAGCAATTGATCCAATTTCTTCAATGTAATAGGCTTAAGTAAATAGTCTTCAAGCTTCAAAGGAATAGCACCAAGAAGATAGTGTTGATGGGAATAAGAGCTTAATACAACAATAGGTATTTCCGAGTTATCGGCACGAATACGGCGGATGAACTCCAGTCCATCCATTTTTGGCATTTCGATATCAGTTAAAATAATATCCGGAGTTTTTTCCTGATACTTTTTCCACCCTTCCACTCCATCATACGCACTAATCACTTCACGAAATTTAGATTCTAATAAATATGATATATTGTCATTACTTTCTATATCGTCTTCAACAACCAAGATTTTTTTATCACTATTTCTAATATACATGATTCTCTTTATGAATTAATTTTCCTTATTTTAACCCAAAATAAGTTTAACGAAACCTTTTGCAAACCTAAAAATATTATTATAAGTTACAAATTGGAAATGAAGGAGTTGAATGCAAGAACTTACTTTTGGTGAACATGAGATTATTGTCTCTAAAACCGATACCCATGGAAAAATAATCTACGGTAACGAACTTTTTTTACGCCTTGCCGGTTACGAAGAACATGAGATCATCGGTGCACCACATAACATTGTCCGTCATCCGGATATGCCGAAACTAATCTTTAAACATTTATGGGATACGATCAGATCGGGTCGTGAAGTTAATGCCTACGTTATTAACCAAGCCAAAAACGGTGACTTCTATTGGGTGTATGCAAACATTACCCCTTCCTTGGACAAAACTGGCAGAGTAGCGGGATATTATTCCGTCCGCCGAAAACCTTCCCAAAAAGCACTCGCACACGTCAAACCGCTCTATCAGCGACTCATAAATGCCGAACGCTCAGGCGGAGTCACACAATCACAAAAGATACTGGATGAGTTACTAAAAAATTTCGGAGGCCGCTATGACAAATTCATCCTATCTCTCTAAACTGCAACTTATCGCATCTCTATTTTTAGGGTTATTCGCATTCGGATACGGCATTAAATTTTTTGTTGACGGATTCAGCTTGGTTGATACAATCTTACTTATTGTCTATATCACTATTGCATTTCTGTTCAACGCTCAACTCAAAGGACTAAGAGTTCATCTGCGAAAATCTCTTAGTGTTTTAGAAGATGCGGTAGAAGGAAATTTTGAAGCGCGGGCCACCAATATCGTCGATCACGGAGAGGCAGGAAGAATCTGTCACGGTGTCAATAACTTAATCGATCAGATGGAAACCTTTATGAGGGAGATGCGGGCCTCCGTCGATTACGCATCCAATAACGAGTATTTCAGAAAATTTAATACACAAGGGATCAATCCCATTTTAGCGTATGCCGGCGATAAAATAAATGCCAGTATCATGTCCATGCAGGAAAATTTCCATCATCAACTACGCACCGAGCTCAATGCGGACTTGGCAACCATCAACAAAAATAACGAACAATTGATCGGTCTCCAAAAAAGTTTTATGAACAATACATCGAAACTCGAAATAATATCAACCAATGTTAAAGAAGCAGCATCTATGTCGATAGAACGCGCCGACGATGCTGAAAAAGTCGGAAACAAACTCGAAGGGTTGAATATTCTCATTGATCAAAATGCCACCTCTACTGCCCTGCTTGAAGACCGTTCCAAAGAGATCACCGCGATTATTAACCTGATCAGCGATATATCCGACCAAACTAATCTCTTAGCCCTTAATGCCGCAATCGAAGCAGCACGTGCCGGAGAACACGGACGCGGTTTCGCTGTAGTTGCCGATGAAGTACGTAAACTTGCGGAAAGTACCCAAAAAGCAACAGGTGAGATCCGCGCTACTGTACAAGTTCTTCAACAAGAAAGTATAGAAAATACCGCTAACTCCGTCGAAATGCGTCATGTAGTCGGTGATTTTACAGCCCTTATGCGTACGTTCCAAGATAGTATGAATCATTTACGCCATAGTACTGAAGTGATCGATAATGAACTCTCCGGTATTCAAGACCGTATTTTCATCAACCTCATAATGATCGATCATATCGTCTTCAAAACCAATGCCTATACATCGATCAATTTAGGAAAAAAAGTTTCTGAATTCGGAACACATACCCACTGCCGATTGGGCAAATGGTATGTGGACGAAGGTAAAAAACGCTTTGGTAATACTCCTAGTTATGCAAAAATGGACAAACCGCACGCAATAGTGCATGATAATGTGATGGAATCTATGAAATGTCTTGAAGGGGAAGATACCTGTGTCGTAAACCGCGATCTTATCTTAAACGACTTTAAAGCGATGGAAATAGCGAGCAGCGAGCTTTTCGGCCTTGCTGAAGCAATGATTGAAGAAAATCACCGATGAAACCTCCAGTGGAGGAGGTTTAATCCGCCTCTACCGTAATCTTAAATTTATCCGCCATATATTTTTCAGCTTCTTGTTCACTCATTGTCGAGGATTGCTGCAATGCATTTTGGATTCGAACCATCGTTAAATCGTTTTTATTTTTGCCTTCGAGTACAATCGTATCGGTCTCACCTTTGAGCATTTTAACCATTGCTCGAATAAGCTCTTTCTCAACAACTCCTGGAGTCATCGGCAAATCGGCTTCAAAGCGTTTTGCAATAGCATTATTGATAGCAATTGACGCTTTTTTACGGTCATTTATATCGTGCGAAGAGAGAGCAAACTCTTTGAGAAAAATCCCTTTTTCTTCCTCTTTCAAGGTATCAATAAAACTTTTAACCGATTCATATGTGACATCCGCAATAGCGCGATTTTCGATACTGAGAGAAAACTCGTCCAAGATCATAGAATCAGGTGCACTGCTCGAAATTTCCCGTGCACTCATCGAAAATTCTAACGGCATAATGGCATTATCAATACGGAACTGTTCGATTTCGAGATGCTTTAAATGCATCTGTGTCCCCTCAACTTCCCCTTTGAATGCAAGATTGATCGAACTGAGTTTGCTGAGGGTATTTTGCTGAAATGCATCACTCACATTTTGAGCAATCATTTGTGCGATAATCGGTTTGGGAAGTGCCACTTTATCGGCTTCGATATCGATTGAAGCTTTCACACTCTCCCCTTTTGAAAATGCTTTAAACTCCGATAATGATTCCACATCACCTAAACGAAGTGATCCGATGGAGAGCTGTTCTTGTCCCAACATAGAGAACTTAAGGGCTTCGATTTCACAATCCGTTGTAATAATCCCGCTGCAATCGATACCATCGTATTTCATCTCTCCACCCATCAAAACAAGGGTATTTTGATATTCGCTCAGTGATTTGGCCAGTTCTTCTTTGACCTTCTCATTTTTATAATGACTCAATGCACTTACACCAACAACGACTATCGCCGCAGCGACCGAGAGATGGATTTTATATTTTTTATAAAATGGTTCGTTACTATTCTCTACACTTAATTCTTCGTTCACAAATTTCCTTATTGTATATAATCGACAACTTTTGAGAGGGTTGTAACCTCTTTGATAACGCTGACAACTTCTTGGTGTGCCGGATGCGGAACGTACACGTTGAGTCCCTCTTGATCATCAAACGTCGACGTAAGTACCAAGTCAAATGAACGCTCGCTTCGGCTGATATCTATCCCAACTTCCATAGAACGCAAGGTATCGATTTTCGACGGTAAAGATTCTAACATCTCTTTAACCCGTTCCAAATTGGCCTCTTTATTTTCATCACTAAATTGAAACATCACAATGTGCACTAGCATTTTTTTTCTACCTCTCTATCAAATCTTTTAAACTCTGCCTCGGGGATTTCCCCTCTAAAATCGCATACACTTCCGCTGCGATGGGAAGATAGATTCCGCGTGCAATGGCTATCTCATGAAGCGCGTATGCCGTCCCGATCCCTTCGCTCACTTCACCGATCTCTTGGCATACCACTTCTTTGGTTTTACCCTGAGACAACCCAAGCCCTACCCGATAATTGCGTGACATAGAGGAACTCGCAGTCAAAAACAAATCCCCTGCACCGCTAAGACCTAAAAAGCTCTCCTGCGTTGCGCCATAAGAGCGTCCGAAACGCTCCATCTCCACTAAGCCGCGTGAAATCAAACTCGCTGCGGCATTGTGCCCAAGGCCCAATCCCTCACATATCCCTGCGGCAATCGCAATAACATTCTTATAAGCCCCTGTAATCTCCGCTCCAATGACGTCACTGCTCACATAGGTACGGATAAAGCTAGGAAAAAGAGCGGCAAACTCTTTTGCGGTAGATTCTGAGCTTGAGTTAATAACGAGCGCGGTTGGAAGCGATTGAATCACCTCCGCAGCAAACGATGGACCGGATAAAAAACAGAGATTCTCTTCGGGAACATACTGAGCATAGATTTCATTTAAAAATTTCCCGCTGGAGGCTTCAATCCCTTTCGCCGCAACGAGAACCTTTTGCCCTTTAAAAATAAAATTCTCTTCCAGCCATTTCCCGATTTGCTGTGCCGGTACCGTGATAATCAGATACTCACACCCCAGTACCTCTTCAAGCGATTTAAAATTATCCCAATCACGCGGAGTACGTGACGTAATGATAACCTCATTTTTTTCACCCATGGCAAACGCGAGCGCTTCGCCCCATTTTCCCGCACCGATTACCCCTACTTTCATACCCTTTATCCTCTCGCCCACTGCTGAAATATGGCAAGCTTTTTTTTATCTCCGAGCAATACTAAAACATCTCCTGCATCAATATGATGATTGTGTCCTTCCACCGCGAAGCTAAAGCTGTTTTCTCTCTCATGATCCACCATCGCCAGTAAAATCAGATCAAAGTCTCCTCTAAAATCGGTATCAAACAGATACGTACCAACCAAAGGTGACATTTTTGCTATCTTTACTTCCAGTACGCCCATTCCATCATCTTCGTACAATATCTCATGCAAGACCTGAGTAACGTTTGGTTTAGAGATGATATCTCCAATGACATTCGCCGCGATCTGTAATACCGGCATCACTTTGTCCGCTCCGGCGCTTTTCATCTTGAGCATACTCTCATTGTTTTGGGCCAATGCAATGATAAAAATCGATTCAAATGAAGCACGAAGCGAGATCGTTAAAAAAACATTCTCTGCGTCATTATTTAACGCACAAAAAACGCTCAATCGCCGAACATCGAATCGTTTTTCAATCACATTCCATTCATCGCCTAAATCAAAAAGCTCAGCATCTAACCCATCATTGTGTGCCGCATTCATTTCAGCAGTCGTTGAGACGAACAGAGTGATTTCGCGGTAAATACTCTGAATTTGTTTGAGAATCTGTTTTGAGTATTCGTTGTATCCGAAAATTGCAGCATAGGTTCGTTGCATCATACGCTCCTACGATGTAGTTTGGTTTTAAATTCGTTCAACAAAACAGGATTGGCCAATAAGATAGCGACATCCCCTTCTTTGAAACATTCCGATGCATCGGGGTTAAAACAAAATGCCTTATCCTCTTTATGAAAAATTCCCAAAACACTCAGACGACGTACAAACAACGGCTCTTCAAGCAACGTAAAAAAGACTTTTTCCATCCCTTCTTGAACTACGACTTCATCGATAACCGTCGAAGTATGCTCCGAACGAAGCGCATGTATCGCTTCAAATGCTACCGGTTGAACTGAAAGAATTTTTCCCATCAAACCGATCAGTTCTTGTGGATTGATAATTACGTCAATTCCCGCCATCTGAAGTTTTCGACGATGTTCTAAATGGTGTAATATCGAATACAAAGGGACATGTTTTGTCATTTCACGAATCGTCAATGCCGTAAAAATATTGGCAACATCACTCTCATGGAGTAAAAGAATCGCTTCGATTTGATGGGCAAAATTGATTTTAAGATGACTGTAGGTCTCCATCGATGCAGAATCATACTGTAGCGCTAAAAAGCCGTGTGATCGGGCCTGCGCCAAAAGAAGCGGATCTTTTTCGAGGATTACGATAGGAATTTGACGCTTATGGAGTTTTTTAATCACTTCAAAACTCAGCATCGAAAAACCGCAAATCAGATAGAACCGCTTTAATCGATTCACATCATCGATCAATTTTTCCTCTTTGATCTCATCGAGTTTTTCAGTAAAAGCCGAAACAACGATTGAAGTGGCAAAAGAGATAACCGCAATCCCCAGTACAATGACCACCATTGCAACGACACGGCCTTCTGAGGTTACCGGAATAATATCTCCGTATCCAACGGTAAAAATCGTTACCACTGCCCAATAGACCGCATCAAAAAGGGTATTAACCGGTGACTCGGGATTGTTCGCTTCCATAACATAAATAAGTACCGATGCGATCATCGTAACGATCATCGTAAAAATAATCAAGGTAAAAAATTCAAACTTTTTCGAGGAGAGAATTGAGAGAAGCCGACGGAGACTCTTCGCGTAACGGAAAAGTTTGAGAACACGGAACAAAATAAACACCCGCAACATTCGCAATTCATGGAAAAATGGCATAACGGCCAATAAATCGATAATCGCCGAAGGAGATCGGATAAACTCGAATTTACGCGACATCGCCAGTCCAATCGCTTTTCTCAAAGAAAACTGTCGATGGAGAAAAAGATCTTGTTCGTATTGCTCGATAATCGATTTAGAGGAGTCACTATAAACCCACAATCGTAAGAGATATTCCAATAAAAAGATAACCGAAATAATATAGTTATTAAAGAAAAGCCATCCGGAAGAGAGCTCATTTTTAACCTGACGTATCAGGATATAAACACTTATAAAAATAAGTGCGATCATGAAAAGATCAAAGATTTTTTTGTAGTGATACTGATGGTTTTCTAAAAGATTATAAACGTTGTTTTTTACTTTACGATAGGGATGGCAAGTTTGGAGAAAATAAGCTGCATCGACGACCCATTTTCCCAACATCCGTTCCCTTTACTGAGAAAGTTTAGCTTGGAGGATTTCGTTCAGCGTATTCGGATTTGCTGAACCTTTAGAGGCTTTCATCGCTTGACCGACGAAGAAACCGAACAGTTTATCTTTACCCGATTTATATTCGGCTACTTTATCGCCGTTTGCGGCTAGAATCTCATCGATAAGCGCTTCGAGGGCACCCGTGTCACTCACTTGCTTAAGCCCCAGTTTTTCAATCGCTTCATCGATATCGCCGCCATTGTTTTCTAAAAGATAGTCGAGAACCTCTTTGGCTGCTTTACCGCTGATAACAGACTCTTCGATCCGCTTTACGAGGGTTCCGAGCATTACAGCACTTATTGGAGATTCAAATGCACCCATCCCCCCTTTTAGACGTCCTTGTAGCTCTACTGTGAGCCACGTAACAGCATTTTTAGCACTAATACCGCACTCTAACATCGATTCGAAATAATGGGCATTTTCGAGTTCCGCCGTAATAACTGCCGCATCGTACTCACGAAGACCAAACGCATTCACAAAACGCTCTTTTTTCGCATCGGGAAGTTCTGGAATATTGCAGACATCGGCATACATCGCATCGTCCACGATCACTTTGAGCAAATCCGGTTCAGGGAAATAGCGATAATCGGCCGCTTCTTCTTTACCGCGCATTGAGCGGGTCTCTTGTTTTACTTGGTCAAACAATCGTGTCTCTTGAACGATCTCGCTCTCATAGATACCGTCTTCCCACGCCTCTTTCTGACGGGCTACTTCGAGTTCGATTGCCCGTTGAATAAAGCGGAAACTGTTGATGTTTTTGATCTCGACGCGGGTATAAAGCTTCTCATCACCCTTGGGACGGATAGAGACGTTGACGTCAACACGAAATGATCCCTCTTGCATGTTCGCATCCGAGATATCGATATAACGGACGATCGAGTGGAGCTTTTTGAGATACAAAATCGCATCTTCCGCCGAACGCATATCGGGTTCAGAGACGATTTCGAGTAACGGTGTTCCCGCACGGTTTAGATCCACTTTTGAAATAGCGCCATCATGGATATTTTTCCCTGCATCCGCTTCGATATGGGCACGGTTGATACGGATCGTTTTGTGACTCCCGTCTTCAAAATCGATCACCAATGTTCCGTGTTCGACAATCGGAGTATAAAGCTGTGTAATTTGGTACGCACTTGGACTGTCGGGATAAAAATAGCTTTTACGGTCAAAGAACGACGTACGGTTGATCGTCGCACCGACTGCCGTTCCAAACATCCCCGCTTTACGAACTGCTTCTTTGTTGAGTACCGGCAATGCACCCGGAAGAGCTAAACAGGTCGGACACGTGTTGGTATTTTGGGTGTGATTAAAGCTGGTAGGGCATGAGCAAAAAAGTTTGGACTGGGTATTAAGCTGGACGTGAACTTCCAAACCG
>NZ_MIBT01000093.1:0-59526 GCF_001829605.1 Sulfuricurvum sp. RIFCSPLOWO2_12_FULL_43_24
AATTCCCTCTTAAAACGATATGATGCCCACTAAATTGAGCATCACAACCAATAGCGCCACAGGCGCGATATAACGTACACTAACTCGCCAGATCGGATAGAACCAACCCATCTGATCTTTCAGTACCGATGCGACACGCTCTTTTTCGATCACATGACCGACAAATATTGCCATCACAAGTCCCGCAAGCGGTAAAAAGACATTGGAAGTCAGATAATCAGACCAATCAAAGAAACTTTTCCCACCCCACGTTAAATACGCCGATGTTTCCATGCTAAGGGAAAGGATCGCAACAATTCCAAACAGATAAAAGAATGTTCCCATACTGATCGCCGCTTTCGTTCGACTCATATCCCATCGGTCAATCAGATACTGCACCATCGGCTCAACGAGTGAAACCGCCGAAGTAAGACCTGCGAAGGCTAAAGCCATAAAAAATAGAACCGCCAATACATTTCCGACCAATCCCATTGCATGAAAAACAGCAGGCAAGGAGATAAAGACAAGCCCCGGACCTTTTGCCGGTTCCGCTCCATATTGAAATAAAAAGGTAAAAAGTACCAATCCTGCCGCTAAAGCAATCAGCGTATCGGTGACAATGACAAAAATCGAAGCACGTACCAAATTGCTATCTTTCGGTAGCGATGCCGAATAGATCATAATCGCCCCCATTCCTAAAGAGAGGGTAAAAAACGCGTGTCCCACTGCTACGGCAAAAGCTTCAGAGGTGAGTTTGCTCCAATCGGGATTAAACATATAATTCACCGCTTTTGGAAAACTCTCCATATTCATTGCATAGATCAGCATCCCCGCAATAATCAAAATAAGTGACGGCATCAACACGAGATTGAATTTCTCAATCCCCCCTTTGATCCCTCGAATCAATACTGCTGTCGTAATCATAAACGCCAACGTATGAAAAAAGATCTGCGTCCAGACCCCTTGTGTCATGAGGTTATTATAAATCCCTTCTGCCTCAGGTATGGTGGCAGGCAATGTTCCAAAAGAGAGTGTGATATAGTAAAAAATCCATCCGATAACAACGGAGTAATAAAACATAACCAGCGTTCCGGAAAGCCCCATAAACCCCGCATACTTCCATCTCTCTTTATGACGCGGTGCCAACTCTTCAAATGCACCGACTCCGTCACGTCGTCCCAAATATCCGATCAACATTTCGGCGATCATGACCGAAAATCCAACCAATACAACGGTCAACAAATAGACTAAGACAAATGCACCTCCGCCGTATTCACCCGTAATGTATGGAAATTTCCAAATATTACCGAGTCCTACTGCCGAACCTGCGGCGGCCATCAAAAACCCCCACCGGCTAAAATGTGCTATTTTCATACTATCCCTTATCCTCTTTCTTATTGAATCATTCGTTAAATTGATTCCTGATTGAATGAATTATAGCAAAATTGAAGAAAGTATTGACATTTGAGCAAATTTCAACTATAATTTCGCCTCACTAATTAGCTCACTCGAGTTTAAATTAGATGAAGGTCGGGGCGTAGCTCAGTCTGGTTAGAGTACTTGGTTTGGGACCAAGGGGCCGGAGGTTCGAGTCCTCTCGCCCCGACCATGTTTTTTTCTTTTTTTTGTATTATTTCAAACAGATTCTTTATTACAGATGGTGGGTGTAGCTCAGTCGGTTAGAGCATCAGGTTGTGGTTCTGAGGGTCGTGGGTTCGATCCCCATCACCCACCCCATTTGTTTCTGGTTTGAAACACCTTTGATACACGATGTTTTAGAAGGCGATTGTGCGTTCGTAGCTCAACTGGATAGAGTAACGGACTTCGGATCCGTAGGTTATAGGTTCGAACCCTATCGGGCGCACCATATATACTCATGCGTCCTTAGCTCAGCTGGATAGAGCAATGCCCTTCTAAGGCATCGGTCAGAGGTTCGAATCCTCTAGGGCGTACCACCTTAGACTTTTTATACGTGCGCGGATGTGGTGAAATTGGTAGACACGCCAGACTTAGGATCTGGTGCCGCAAGGTGTGAAGGTTCAAGTCCTTTCATCCGCACCAACAACAATCGATAAACCCCTATTTATATGGGCATCGGTAAACTTCTTCAAAAACAATCCTGATAGTTTTTCCTAAAATGTTGCACTTTTGGTTGCACTCCAAGGCAAAAACCATGCAATATCTCATAAAACACAGAGATACCTACTATTTCAAAAAACGACTTCCCAACACAAAAAAGAATTTAGTCCTCTCTCTTCAAACCTCAAATAAGCATGAAGCTAATTTTATAATTGCTATAATCAATGCTCGTTTATCATTATTTTTGCAGGATTTGAAATTGACACCGAACGAAGAACTTGACCTGATACAAACGACCATTAGAAAATATATTCAAGAAGCCAAAGAAGATTACGGCTATTACGCCGACTTGAGGGAAGAACGCTACAAATTCACCAATAAAAAAGGGGATGAGCTTTTAGGAAGCCATCCAAAGGCATTGGAAAAAGCAATCAAAAAACTAACCGATACCCTCTATTCCACCAACAAAACCGCCCTTTTCAACCAAATTATCGAATACGGGAATATGAAACAAGAGTTTGAAGCCGTTTTAGCCCAATTATCCCCATCTAATCGAATCCGCTTTCAGGATGAAGTTATCAAGGGCGAAATAGAACTATTGGCTTTAGATAGAGAACGGAACGCTCAACGTGTTTCTATAATTCCCACTTCGCCAAGATATTTACAAGAAGAGTTTGCAGTAGTTACGCAAACCAATCCCCCCCTATACGTTGCACCCCAAGAAATACAACCTATCACACCCCGAAAGCACCGCTATTACGAAAAAACAGCCGAAGAAATCCTAACTCAATTCATGCAAAGCAAAACAACCGTTGGAAAAGATAAGGTTGAAGAGCCAAAACGCTATGAAAGCCCTATTAGAATCTTTTTGGAACTTGTTGATGTAAAGTACCTTATAGATATGACCCATGAGGATTTAGAGGACTTCATCGAAGATTTTTTATTCCTACCTGACCAAAACAAAAATAAAAAGCTTTTCAAAGCACACACCTATAAAGAGGTTATCGAGATTTCAAAGCAACAAGGACTTAAGCCCCTATCCGAAAGCACCCTAGCCAATAAAATTATCAATATAAACGCTTTTTTAGATTATGCGATAGAAAGGGAATATCTCGATAAAAATCGGCTCAAAGGAAAATCGAATCTCAGCGCAAAAGGTGCAGATGATAAACGGAAAGAATATTATGATGAACAGCTTAACAGCCTTTTCCGAAGCCGATGGTACACAACCGAACTAAAAAGTAATTTGGAAAACTATCCTAGCAAAATTTGGATTCCCCTTATCCTCCTGTTCCAAGGTTGCCGTCTCAATGAGATTGCTCAACTCTATATAGACCAAATCAAAATCAGGTCAGGTATACATTTCATTATGATTCGCAAAACACACCCTGAGCAACAACTTAAAAATCCTACCAGTAGGCGTACTATCCCTATCCATCCTACACTAATCGAACTTGGATTTTTAGATTTTGTAGAATCACAAAAAGCAAAAGGCTATACTCGTCTATTCCAAGAACTCTATCACACGACGGGCAAAGGATACGGACAAGCCTTTTCCAAACATTTCAACGACAGGGATTTTAAAAAAGAGTGGCTCGATGAATCCACCATAAAGCTACTGGAAGAAGAAACCATTTTACTGGACTTGCACTCGTTCCGTCATAATTTTTCGGGTTCGCTCAAAGGATTAATCGAGGATGGACTTCTCGACCACTTTACAGGACATCAGCAAAACAGTGAGGCGCAAAAACGATATGGGAAATTCAGACCCAAACTACAATTTGAAATGATTAGTAAGTCAGAGTATCCTGATTTGGATTTGAGTGATTTAAAAACAACATTAAATTTACTGTTTACTAAATAACTTGTACTGTTTTCAATTAATAATTTATAATATTAATTGAAAAATATAGATAGAATATTGCTAAGACATAGAGGAATTATTAAACATGGAACAATACATAGAAAAAATATTCGAAGATGGAGGAAAGTGGCTTGTAGATAAAGACAACAATGTTGTTAGCTTGGATATATTTACTTTTGATGAAGCAAAAAAAATGTTGGATAGTTTAGAACAATGTAAGGGTTGTGTGGATTGTTATGACTGCAAAGGATGCGTTGAATGCTTTGAGTGCCAAGGGTGTATATGGTGTGTTGGTTGCTACAACTGCACAAATTGCTATGAATGCGTAAATTGTGATAACTGCAAGGAATGCATTAAGTGTGAAGTTTGTGAAAACCTTGATGGTACCGAACACACAATTGAAGATGAAGAGTTAGTAGAAGAGTTTCAGGAAGTGGAAATAACAGGTCACTTATATCTACAAGATAATATGCTCAATAGAGTTAGTTTGGTTAAATATGATAAAAAAACAGCTATAGAATGGTTAAACAGCTTATCAAATTGTAATAATTGTGAAGATTGTAATAACTGTAAAGATTGTAATAACTGTAAAGATTGTATACAATGCACTAACTGCCAAGATTGCTATAGTTGTTCAAAATGCATAGATTGTAAATATTGCTTCACATGCAAAAATTGTACTTATTGTAGTAATTGCGAAGAGTGCATTGATAATGAATATTGTCTTCATTGCTATACTTCAAATAAATGTTACCAATGTCAGAATTGCAAATCTTGCGAAAATTGTCGTAACTGTGCAAAAATGAATAATTGTAAAAATAGTGAAAATTGTGAAAATTGTGAAAATTGCATTCAATGCAGACGTTGTAAAGATTGTCATAATTGTGAATCCTGTGACGATTGTAAGAAGTGTAAAAAATCTGTTAATTGTATGGATTGTATAGATTGCAAAAAATGCGATTATTGTCATGAGTGTGAAGATTGCCATAATTGTAAAGAGTGTCAAAATTGCGAAGACTGCCAAAATTGCCATGATAGCTTTCATTGTGAAGATTGTGTGGATTGTGTGGATTGTGTAAGAATAAAAAACTCCAAGGGTTTAAAAGATGTGCAGAACTATGGCGATGTAAAAAATTCCAATCAATATAGGTTGATTGGTTTTATAATTATTATAATAATAATAATTTATATTACAAAAGTAGCTATCAAGAATTGAATTATCTACAAAAATCCTCCTATAACAATTCATCGCTCTAAATGAGTGTTAATTTTTATAGGAGCTTCACATGATTACAAAATCGTTTTTACTAACCACGCTAGTGGTTCTGGATTCTGTAACAACGGTGATAGTCAATGTCGAGCAATTTTTGAAACTGTTTTGCTAACAGGTTCAAAAAACAAAGGTGGCACTTTGTCTGCTCGTATTGGCTATATTGACTCGAAGGAGCTTCCATCTCTATTGCTAAATTTTGGCAATAGAGATAGGAAGCGCATCGAAATGGCACTTTATCACGATAAAACATCGAAAAACTGGCAACTACATGATGCCTAGTTTTGTTGAAAAGTGCCGACAATCCGCATATAAACTGATTAGGAGCTATCAGCTCAAAACCTGACACATTCTTGGATTTCTTTAACCTCTGCCATTGCCACACCCCCTACGGTTAAACCAAGTATCTTATTTCTACTTCTACCGCCTTATGACACTCGTCATACCTTTGGCATTTCGTAATATTGCCTCTAAACAAATTACAGGTCTAAACTTCCAGTCAAGAAATAAAACTCATCCTCTCCCTTTCAGGGTCACTGGTCAAAACCAAACCCAAGGAGAAAAAATGTTTACCCAAAAGAAAAAAGATTACTATGCAAGAGTTCTAGGATTCAAAAATACAGCTGATTTTGAGCTGTTTACTAAAAGGTTCTTTTTCTATCTCAAAAAAGAACCTCTCACCAAAAACCGAATTATGTCGGGATTCTTTATCCTATTAAACATTCAAAAACACACCCTACAAAATCAACACCTCATTAATTATGACGGTATCAAAAATCCTCATGTCAAAAAATATGCAAAAGAGATATTGGACTTACGAACGAAAGGGAACGGGGGGCAATCCATCGTTAAGCACCTGTTTGAAAATCACCGTGTCAAAGTATCACGAGGAACAATAGAAAAATTCTATAAACAAAATGGGCTGTAAGCAATGGCGAACTTGAAAGGGGGAAGTCTCCAAAAACAAGCGAAGGATGCCTTTCATAGATTAGAAGCATTTGGAAAAGGGAGGGTCGGCAAAGACGACCATCTCACCCATTCCGATAAACTGGCGGAAAAGCGGGAAATGTACCTAAGAGACATTACAGAACACTTTGAACGTCACGAACTGGACGGAAAACTCAACGCCCTTTTTACACAAGAAAATCTACAATCGTTTTTCACCGAACGGCTCGAAGGGTTAGCCACCAAAACACAGGAGGATTATTACAGGGGATTTTCCTCTATGCTCAAAGGACTAGAGGAACAAAACATACATATACCCCTGCACCATGAAAATAGCGGTTACTTTGATGAAACCGTCTCACACCTGAAAGATGAGGCTATCCCCTCCCCAATCGAAAACAGGTATATTGAGAATGTGGAGACCGTCATAGGCAATCTTTATGAGGACAGATACATTTCGGGACTGATAGCGGAAACCCAATATGAATTAGGCATTAGACAATCAGAGGCTTATGAGCTGATTCGAAATCCTGAACACTATATCAATGATGGAATGGTCTCGGATTTGATAGGCAAGGGAAATCACGCCTATGAGCCAAAGGAAATTTCTTTGGAGCTTGAACAAAAGATTTTAGGTTATGAGGGTGAATTGATAGATAAAAGCACATATCACCGTGATTTGGAAGATTATGGTATCAGTTCCCATGATTTTCGTTTTACCTATGCTAGGGATGCTTATGAGGAAAAAATAGCTGATGGTATGAGCGAACAGGAAGCAAAACTAGAGGTCAGCGAAGAGTTGAACCATAAACGAGAAGCGATAACCGATTATTACTTATCTCGAACGATAGAGGCATAATTTCGAGACTTTACTTAGAGAATAGCTATATATCCTTATATCTATCTCTTTAAGTATATATTTTTTCCCCATTTTATTCGTCTGCCTTTATCAATCCTATCAAGATTCTCTCAAACTTTTTCTATATTTTTTTATCCTATGCCTTATATAACACCCAAAAAATAAGGCAGACGAAGCCCCATCAATTTGGGGCATTCGTCACGATAACGGCTCAAATGAGCTATTATACACCTCCTTGGAAGAATAAAGAGGTCACTTCTACGTCCTGTTGCTGGGTTTCCTGAAACAACAACAGATTCCTTTCGGAACTCAAAGTGCGAACTGCTATCTCATGCCCACAACGACACGAATAATAGAAACGGGGTGCCGATTCCTCGAACACATGAAGGACGTAACCACAAGCCACCTAACCTTTTCTCCCATCGTCCTCATATTACTATGAGGCATTTCCGCTCCACCATATCGACTTTAGCGACTTAGGTGGAATAGGAACAACACCTTTTTTATAAGGTTGCTATGTGGTTTTTTTGAAAAGAGAGAGTAGCACTTGCCACCAACAAACCGTTAAACTTAACGGGTGAGGTAATGACTTTGTGAATCAAGACCTCGACTCTCTCTTTTCTCTTATAAAAATCACACGAAAAAAGCTTTATGGAAATATTATAAGCGATGTTTTTCAAATAATCCAGTGTAGTTGGGATAAAAATGCAGAAAATATTAGTTATACTTTTATAAATTCATTGCACCATTGGTTGCACCGTTTTAGAACATCCGCTGTCAAGAGTCGGGTTTGACGGGTTTTGTTTGGGTTGTTTGTGCAAAGGTTCCATCCTTTCATCCGCACCATCGATAAACCCTTATTTATACGGGCTTCGATAGACTTACACAACAAATTCTTCCATTTTTACCAAACTTTTTCTCCAATTCAACAATCAATCTAAAGAACTTTCCAGTATGATCTATTTTATAACACAAAAAAAGCTCTTTTGTCGATATTAAGATAAAGTCCGCTCTTGAAATCAAATGCATTGAAGTGTATTATTAAAATCTGAGGAAAGGTTGCCAATGGATAGTTTAATCAATCAAAAAACACTTTCTAAGATATTTTTTTATGCCGTTGTAACATCTTTTGTCTACTTTTTCTCAGCAAAACTGGTTACACCTCTTTCTTTAAGTGAATCATCAAGTATCTTTGCCATTTGGCCCCCAACCGGTGTTGCTCTCTCATTTTTATTTTTTCGGGGCTATGTCGTTTTACCCGGTATTTTTATCGGTGCTTTCTTTTTAAATATGACTTTGAGTTCTCCGATGGTGGCATTTGAGATTGCAATCGGCAATACTATCGGTCCGGCAGTCGCGTATTGGTTTATCATGAAAAGTTCCAAAAATGTGATCAAAGATGATATTTTTTATGATACCGATACCATCATTTCATTTATTTTTTACAGTGTAATCGGTGCATTTATTACATCCAGTATGGGCACAACAATGTTGTATCTTAATGGCATGTTAGCCACAGAGCATCAGATGCTAGGTTGGGCAGTATGGTTTTTTGGTGATCTGATTGGATTCATTTTAATTGTTCCTATATTTGTAGCGTATGTTTTACAGCGTAATATCAGTATTGTTTCAAAAGAACATATTGTGGAAATTGCACTTATTCTTTCGGTGTTGGTTATTTCGGCAATCGTTATTTTTGGTTCAGGCTATTTTTTCGATAAACGCTACCCGATTGAATATCTAATTTTATTCCCGCTTATCTGGGCAAGTACTCGATTACAAAATGGAATCAACCTTATTTTTTTAGCCATTGTTGTTATTTTAGCTATATTGGGAACGGCATCAGGATACAGCCAATTTTCCTTTGAAGGTGACCATAGACTCTCGTTGATCATGCTTCAGGTATTTATTTTTACCGTCACATTTTCTATTTTAATGATGACTGCGCAACGTTGTTATACGATACGAATTCTTGAAGAGAAAGAGCATTTGAGCTTAATTGATTCATTAACGCAGATTGGTAATCGAAGATTTTTTACCAAAATATTCAAAGAAGAACTGGATAAAAGTCAGCGTTACAAACGTCCCCTATCCCTCATAATATTTGATATAGACTATTTTAAAAATATCAATGATTTACTAGGACATCATGCGGGAGATAGTGTGTTGGAAGAACTTTCAGCATTAGTGAATGCACAGTTGCGCTCAAGCGACCATATCTCCAGATGGGGTGGAGAAGAGTTTACGATTATTCTTCCCGAAAGTGAACTCTCTCAAAGTGTTTTAACCGCTGAAAAATTGTGTAAGAAAATTGAAGTTTACCCATTTAGCATTCAACAAAATGTAACTTGTAGTTTTGGGGTCATCCAATGTAGTTATGAGGAAACAATCGACAGTGCACTTCGTCGGGTTGATGAAAAATTATATGAGGCAAAAGAGCTAGGCCGCAATAAAGTAGTCTCATAAGCTCGTTTACCCCATTGCCTCATCAAACTGATTTACTTTTTCCATCGCTTCGGCTATCAACGGTTCCAAAACCGAAGAGTCTAAAGAGTGTTTTGCTAAAAACTTCTCAATCCCCTCCGAATCCAACATCTCGATAGAGCGCACCATCGTAAGCAATTCACCGTAAAAACCGTCTCCCTCAAACAGCGCCCGCTCGATATCAGGAGCAACATTGAGCCGCTTTAAAACATCTCTATGGGGAATATGAAAAAGCAGATGGATCAACGAGAGCATCCCGACAAAATAGGCGGCAGCACTCTGAGCCTTGGTCGGGTGCGGAACAATCAGGTTCAAAAGCTTTGTCATTAACTCTGTTCGATTGACCACCATGAGCAAAAGCGGGATATTGTTTTGATCCGATTCTTGCGATTCAGAGAACATCAACAGCATTATCCATCGCGACAGCGGCTCTCGCCCCATCAATGTCAGAACATGCCGGATGGAGGAAACAGGATTACGAAGCGAAAAAATGGCCGAATTGATAAAACGGATTAATTTCAGACTGACCATGTGATTGAGCTCAAAAGCCCGTACCAGTTCATCGATTTCCACTTCACACTGGAGCATATTCCACAACTGCATAACGGATTCTTGATTGAGCGAAAAAGAGGGATTTTCTAGCACTTTTGGCTTGGAGATAAAATAGCCCTGGAAATAGAAAAAACCTTTTGCTAGACACTCTGCATGGATATCATGCGATTCTATTTTCGATCCGATAACATTCAAGCCAAACTGCTTCAGCCGTTCGATATCATCACGCTTAATCCGTCCGCTCCGGGTAATATCAATTTTAACGAATTCCAGATAGGGGAAAATAGGGGAAAATTTTTCAATGTTTTCAGGAGTAAAGGCAAAATCATTCAGAGCGAAACGGTACCCTTGGGCAAAAAGTCTCTTCAAATGAGTACTCAATCGCTCATCAATCACACTCTCTTCGAGCAATGCATATACGACCCGATCTTTCGGAAGTAATTCTAGCAATTCATGAAAAATAAAATGGTGATCGGCACGTATAAATCCAATCCGTTTCCCTAAAATACGATCAATTCCAAAGGCACTTTGCAGA
Organism: Sulfuricurvum sp. RIFCSPLOWO2_12_FULL_43_24; assembly: GCF_001829605.1. Taxonomy (NCBI): domain Bacteria; kingdom Pseudomonadati; phylum Campylobacterota; class Epsilonproteobacteria; order Campylobacterales; family Sulfurimonadaceae; genus Sulfuricurvum; species Sulfuricurvum sp. RIFCSPLOWO2_12_FULL_43_24. The sequence continues at coordinate 10,568 of NZ_MIBT01000093.1, forward strand.
TCATTAATTAACGTGGCCGTCGTATGTGCATCACTGCTTTGCCCCGAATAAAAAAGATCATACGCTACGAGCGAACCTCTTTCGTTTACGATAGGCTGACGACCGATATAACTGCTTCCCATATTTATCTTTCTCTAACTCTTCTCACCGCCAATATAATCATTGATAGTAACACACAATTCATAATAAAACCGCTAAAACTAGTTTCAAACCCCTTAATGCTACAATAGCAGCACGAAAATTTATAGGGAGTTTTATGCGTCTTTTGCTCTGCTTATTGGGTAGTTTTCTTTCATTATCGGGAATTGAGGGGTACAATGGAAAAAGTCTCGTCCTCCCCCTCTCTTCCGCTTCAGGAACACTCCTAATGAATGAACGAAACATCAGCGTTCTTCCGCATCCCATTAATCCCGCTCAAGGGTTTGCTATTATTCCTACCGATTATCACTCACCGGCGCAAGAGATTGACATAAAATGGATTAATCCTCTGGGAGAGTTGAATATACCTATTGAGATCCGTTCCTTTGATTACCCTACTGAAGTTTTAAATGTCGAGAGTTCCAAAGTAACACCTCCCCCCGAAGCATTGCAGCGAATTGCACAGGAGAAAGCCGAAGCCGAAAAAATCTATAACACCCTTACCCCAACTCGTTATTGGAACAAACCCTTTATTCATCCAATGGAGAGCAATATCACGAGTCTTTACGGCTCCGCGCGCACCTATAACGGTGTTTTAAAAAGCTATCACGGCGGAGTCGATTTTCGTGCCCGGACTCCCCTTCCCATACTCGCTAGCAATGATGGTATCGTTGTTCTGGTCAAAGATCGTTATTACGCCGGAGGTACCGTCATCATCGATCACGGGGAGGGGATTTACAGCTGCTATTTTCACATGAGCCGATTTGATGTCAAAGTAGGTGATGGTGTCAAACGGGGTCAAAGTATCGGGCTCACAGGTGCAACCGGACGTATCACCGGACCTCATCTGCATTTTGGGCTTATGGTTTTAGGGCTCCAGAGTGATCCGCTCGATCTGATTACACAAATCAATGCACTTTTTCCAAAGGAAATCGATGAAACACTTACTCTTCGCTAGTCTTCTCTTAGGATCTGGGCTCAATGCCTTTTCGACGACGAACATCCAGTACCTCTATGGTGACTTCGAGGGGGCAACCTTTATGGATACAACCCAAGGGGCGAAACAAACCGTTACCGCTGAGCATTACCGGACGTTTGACTACGGTGATCTGTTTATGTTTGCCGATTATGCCTATACTCATGACGGTCTCCAATTTACCCATAAAAAAAATGACCTCTACGGTGAAATATCTCCGCGACTGAGTTTGGATAAAATCGGTGGATTTTCAACCTCTACCGGAATACTCAAAGAGACTTATGCAGCGTTCCAATACAATCGCGGCGATAAGTATCACGCATGGCTTTACGGAGCAGGATGCGATTTGGCGCTTCCGGGATTTTCAGTATTTGGAGTCAATCTTTATCGAAAGCATCAAAATATCGGTGATCATACCTACCAGCTCTCCCTAAACTATTATGCTCCACTGGCAGATCGATGGCATTTCGAAGGATTTACCGACTGGACGGCACGCGATATTTTGAGTCAAAATCAACTGCTTTTTGACCTCACGCAAACAATAGGAATTAAAGAGGGGAAACTCGAAGTGGGAACCGAATGGCATTATTACCATGAAAACAGTTATCACACCGATAATGATGTGTTTCAGGCAATGCTAAAATATACGTTTTAATCTTTTTTCAGAGCGGCCCAAATAAAGCCGCCCAAACCGACACCGACAACGATCACTAAAAACCCGACTTGAAACCAATCCATACCCGACATTACACAACCTCACTTAATTCTTTTTCTTTTAGCTGCCCGCACGCCGCACTAATATCCAGCCCTTTGGAGTCACGAATCGTACACAACACACCATGTTTAATCAGATACTCTTGAAAAGCGACCATATCGGCACGGCTCGGGCGCTGATAATCAGACCCCTCATACGGATTAAAAAAGATCAGGTTCACTTTTGCCTTGATCCCATGGAGAAGTTTCACCAGTTTTTTTGCCGAGACCAAATCATCATTTTTATTTTTGATGACGAGATACTCAAACATTACCCGTTTACGGGTATCGATCGGAAACCGTTTCACCGCATCAATGATCGAAGCGATATTGTACGCTTTGTTCATCGGAATCAGTTCACTGCGCAATTCATCATCCACCGCATGGAGCGAAATAGCGATGTGAACCCCCAAATCCATCTCACCCAGTTTATCAATCTTCGTACTTAGCCCGCTGGTCGATACGGTTTGACGTTTACCCGAAATAGACAATCCCTCTTCGTCTTTAAAAATGGTGATTGCTTTGGCGAGATTGTCCAAGTTATCGAGTGGCTCCCCCATCCCCATATAGACAATGTTAAGTCGGCGATGTGCGGCGAGATTGTTATCCATCTTCACCGCCAATACCTGTGCAACGATTTCCCCCGCGCTCAGATCACGAGTAAACCCCCCTTTGGCGGTGAGACAAAACGAACATCCCACTTTGCACCCCACCTGTGTCGAAACACACACTGTAAAGCGTGCTTCATGTTCAATATTCCCCTCATCATCGATAGACTCATCTTTCATTTTAAGCCACACCGTCTCGACCGTTTTTCCATCACTCAGTTCAAAGAGGTATTTAATAGTCCCATCGGTTGAGCACTCTTTGCGGGCGATTTTGAGGGGCATGATCTCATACTGAGATGCTAACTCTTCGCGCATCGCTTTGGGAAGATTTACCATCGTATCAAAACTTGTCGCATACTGATGATAAATCCAGCCCCAAATTTGTTTGGCACGAAACGATGGCTTCACCATCCCCGCAAGTTCGGCTTTGGTGTAATCCAAAATACATTTTTTATCCACGGATCAACCCTTTTTCTTTCAAATACTCACGCAATAGCACTTTGGCAAATCCGTGATTGGCGATAAAGTCACGGTGAGCGTTTGCGTCGCAGTAGTTCGTGATACAAAACACCCCACCCGCAGGAATACCGAACACCTGCGCCACCCGCATCACGCTGAAAAATTCCATGTTCTCAATCCCCATCCCGAGCGCTCTCATTTGCACCATTGCACGCTCACTCGTCGTGATGTAGTTCGAAGAGTTTACAATAACATCTTTGATCGCTTCCGTTTGTGCCGAAACGACGTTATCGATAGGGGTATAGGCACTTTTATCCAAAAACCCTAACTCGATGTTAGCTGCCGTTTTAGACTCGATGATGTCATTGATTTTAGGTTCGCCGTAACTTCCCGCACTCCCCACGAAAAGGAGAAATTCAGGCTTGTGAACCAAACAATGGCGGGTCAAATTGATCGCACTGTCGATCAGCCCCACCCCTATCGGTATCGCAAAATCAAACGTCTCATTATTCCCTGCGCAGAGTATCATAAGCGTACCGGAATCCCATTCGCCGATAGATAGCGTTTGAGATCCATAATGTCGATCTCTTTGTAATGGAAAATACTCGCCGCCAATGCCGCATCGGCACCGTGTTCAAACGCCTCTTTGATATGTTCCATCGTCCCCGCCCCGCCGCTGGCGATGACGGGAACATTCACAGCGCGGCTGATTTGTTCGGTGATGGAGAGATCAAATCCCGCTTTGGTTCCATCAGCGTCCATCGAGGTGAGGAGAATCTCCCCCGCTCCGCGATCAACAACCTCTTTCGCCCACTCCAGTGCATTAATCCCTGTATCGACTCGCCCGCCATTGAGATAAACGTTGTATTGATCGCCCGTTTTTTTCACATCAATAGCCACTACGATACACTGACTTCCGAACCGTTTTGAGCCTTCATTGATAAACTCAGGGCGTTTGATCGCCGCAGAGTTGATACTCACTTTGTCACACCCGACGGCAAGAAGTTTGTAAATATCATCCAGAACCCGTATTCCACCGCCGACGGTAAGGGGGATAAATACCTCTTTCGCGACCTGTTCGACGATATGAACAATCGTATCGCGTTCTTCATGTGAAGCGGTAATATCGAGAAAAGTTATCTCATCCGCCCCCTCTTCGTTGTACCGTTTTGCCACTTCGACGGGGTCTCCCGCATCTTTGAGCCCGACAAAATTAACACCTTTGACAACACGGCCATCTTTAACATCCAAACAAGGAATGATCCGTTTTGCAAAAAAATTATCCATGGAAACCCTTTAGCACTATCATTACGGAAGTATAGTGTGCATTACCAAAAGTAACGATAAAGGCTGTGAATTGATAACCTTCATTCAAATCACCTAAAAACGGACATTTTTGTGCTTTAATAAGCTATTAACACTTTATCGGGTACAATCAGGGCAATGCAAAAAGACCGTGCCGCTATCGCCAAGAAAAAATTTGGCCAGAACTTTTTAAAAGATGAAGCTGTTTTAGCACAAATCATCCAATCGATGCCCGATACACCTCATCGTATCGCAGAAATCGGGCCTGGATTAGGTGATTTAACTAAGTATTTAGTTGATGTCAAAAGTGTTACTGCTTTTGAGGTCGATACCGACTTGTGCAAGCATTTGAAGCACCAATTTGCCGATGCTATCAGTACCAATACTCTTGAACTCCGTTGCGGAGATGTGTTAGAGCATTGGAAGAGTGAGCTTTTGGATGAACCGTACGATTTAGTGGCAAATTTGCCCTATTACATCGCGACCAACATCATCCTAAAAGCCCTCGCCGATCCGGCGTGCCGAAACTTGCTTGTCATGATACAGCGTGAAGTAGCAGAGAAATTTTCTGCCTCACCTGGAGAGAGAGCTTTTGGAGCGCTCAGCGTAATTACGCAGAGTGTGGCTGAGGCGGAGATCGTGTTAAGCGTCCCCCCCAGCGCATTCGAGCCAGCTCCCAAAGTCGATTCATCCGTACTGCTCATTTCTAAACGGTCGAATCGTAATGATGAAGGGTTTGAAGAATTTTTACGAGCGGCCTTTACACAGCCCCGTAAAACCCTCCACAAAAATCTCTCCTCACGCTATGATGGTGTTCTTCTCGTTCAAGCCTTTGAAACGCTTGAACTGGAACGCTCCATCCGACCTCATCAGCTTGACACCTCTGACTTTCACCGGCTCTACGCCCTTATAAAATAACCTTTTCTGGGCATTTTAGAGCATCCAAACATACCTAAAAAACTATTACGCCAGAGCGTACAGAAGGAAATATTATGTCCGATGAACAAACAGAATCACCAGCACAACCCCAAGGGGAAAATCGCCAACGCCGCAGCAACCGCCGCCCTTTCCGTAGCCGAAATGCCAACCGTCCAGAAGGCTCAGAAGCAGCAACAGCTGAGCGTCCAAGCGCTGAACCTCGCGAAGACAATCGCCCACCGCGTCAAGACAACCGTCCGCCACGTACCGATAACAGACCTCCGCGTCATGATAATCGCCCACCGCGTACCGACAACCGTCCTCCACGCCAAGACAACCGCCCACCGCGCACGGATCGTGTAGAGGGATCAGAAAATGCGACCGATGCCGAACCAAATCGTTCAGGTCGCGACCGAGGACGTGGCGGACGCCGTGGGGCACCAAGTGCGCCGATAGATGGAAACTTACGTGATTTTGTTATGAAAAACCAAGACGCTCATAAAAATCGTCTCAACCCTCATTTCAAACTCGATCTTAATAACAACGATAAAGTCCGTATTACCCCTCTCGGAGGACTCGGAGAAATCGGTGGAAACATCACGGTCATCGAAACCGAAAATGAAGCAATCGTCATCGATATCGGAATGAGCTTCCCAGATGAAGAGATGCACGGTGTTGATATTCTTGTCCCTGATTTTACCTATTTACGTGAAATTCGTAAAAAAATCGTAGCCGTTATCATTACCCATGCTCACGAAGACCACATCGGAGGGGTACCGTACCTTTTCAAAGAGATGCAATTCCCGATTTACGGGACACCGCTTCCTTTAGCAATGATCGGTAATAAATTCGACGAGCATCACATGCGTGATTTCCGCCGTTATTTCAATCCGATCGTAAAACGTCAAGTGTACCGCATCGGAAACGATTTCGATATCGAATGGATGCACATGACCCACTCAATCATCGATTCTTCATCATTGGCGATCACGACCAAAGCGGGTACCATCATCCATACGGGTGACTTTAAAATCGACCATACTCCGGTAGATGGCTATACTGCTGATTTGCACCGTCTTGCCCATTATGGAGAAAAAGGGGTTCTATGTCTTCTCTCAGATTCGACTAACTCGTACAATAAAGAGTGGACACCGAGTGAGCTTACCGTAGCGCCTGGGTTTGATCGTATTTTCTCAAAATCTGAAGGTCGTATCATTATGTCGACCTTTAGCTCAAACATTCACCGCGTGTACCAAGCTATTTTAGCCGGTATTAAATACAACCGTAAAGTGTGTGTTATCGGTCGCTCCATGGAGCGTAACCTCGAAGTGTGTATGCAATACGATTACATCAAAATTCCAAAAAATATCTTCATCGATGCCGAAGAGGCAAACCGCATGAGCGATAAAGATGTTCTTATCGTTACCACAGGAAGTCAGGGAGAACCAAGCTCAGCCCTTTTCCGTATGGCAATCGGTGAACACCGCCACATCAAAATCAAACCGACCGATTTGATCGTCCTCTCTGCCCGTGCGATTCCGGGGAATGAGGGTTCTATTTCAGGAATGCTCAACTATCTCCAACGTGCCGGAGCTCGTGTCGCCAATGACCGCGATATCCACGTTTCAGGACATGCGAGTATGGAAGAGCAGAAATTAATGCTTCGCCTTACCAACCCTAAATTCTTCCTCCCTGTTCACGGTGAATATAATCACATTATGAAGCACAAAGATACCGCAATCACCTGTGGCGTTCCTGAGCGTAATATCCTCCTTATGAGTGATGGCGACTGCATCGAAGTGAACACCAAAATGATGCGTAAAGCCAAAACGGTTAAAACCGGTAAAACGTATATTGATAACCAGAATAACCACCAAATCGAAGACGATATTGTTATCGATCGCCAAAAAATGGCAAGTGAAGGGATGGTTATGCTGGTGGCGCAAGTCAGCGCCGCAGAATCACGCCTCCTTTCCAAACCGCTTGTCACCAGCTTTGGTATCGTAGCCGATCGTCACGATAAAGCATTCGCCCAAGAGATGGAAGATGTATTAGAACACTTTCTCATTAACCTCAAACCGGGTCTTATCGAGAACCCTAAAGCGTTGGAAAATGATTTACGCCAAGTTGTGCGCAAACACATCTATCGCAAAATGAAAAAATACCCGCTTATCGTTCCACACGTTTTCGTAATGTAACACCCTTCGACAAGCTCAGGGTGAACGGAAATTATCCGTTCGTAATGAGCCTGTCAAACCATGAACTGATTCTCTTTTAATCCCATCTTCGCTATACTCTCTCAAAACTACTTCCAAAGACACACCCATGAAAGTAACCCTGCACCACTATACACCTCTTGTAATCTGTTCCGATGCCATCCGTACGTGTTGGCAAAGCTTTGACAAAAGCGACAACGGAGGGGAAGCTGACCGTGCCCTTATCGATCGTGTCGGAAATAAATTCAAACACGCATCTACACTGGAGCATCTCGTCTATAATTTTTATTTAGAAGGGATTAGCCGTGCATTGCTCCAAGAGCTCGCACGTCACCGCATGGCGAGTCTCTCGGTTAAAAGTACCCGCTACACCCTCAAAGAGTTGAAAGATGAAGCCCCCTATGCTATTGATGATATCGAGCGGGCTTCAAAATATTTAGTTATGAGCGGTGTAGAGATGGTTGATCAAATGAGCATCAGAGCGCTCGAAAACCTCCGACTGGTACTCGTAGAAGGGATAAGTAACGATCGTGCCAAATACTGCCTTCCTGAGAGTTACAAAACAGAATTAACATGGACAATAAATGCACGAAGTCTACAGAACTTTATTTCGCTTCGTAGCGATAAAGCCGCACTTTGGGAAATCCGCGATTTAGCCAACGTGATCTATAACACTTTACCGATTGAACACCGCTATTTATTCGAAAATTCACTCAAAGAGGAACATTAATTATGAAAAAAGCTCTATTTCTTGCTACTGTCACTGTTACACTTTTAGTCAGCGGATGTGCTGAAAAACAAATTGCTGTGAATGGTGTTATATGCCCTGCAGGTAAAACCGAAGAGCGTATTAAAGCCGATTTTCAAGAGTGCCGCTATTATGATCTCAAAGCAGCTACTGAAGCTTCACGTGCTCCGATCACAGTTGAGTGTCAAAAATGTCTTGAGAACAAAGGGTATAGAATCGAGCAATAAATCGTTCTTTGAACGGTTTGTCGTTTTGAATTAGGTTTGGATGTATGAAAAAAGAGAAGAAGTCTTCGAGGAGTTACCCCCGAAGTGTTTAGAATTACAGCGCTGCTTTAGCTTGAGCGGTGAGGGCAGTAAATGCCGCTGCGTCGTTCATAGCGAAATCAGCAAGGATTTTGCGATCAAGTTCGATGTTGGCACGTTTAAGGCCGTTCATGAATACTGAATAGCTCATTCCGTTTAGGCGGCATGCCGCATTGATACGGATAATCCACAATTTGCGGAATTCACGTTTTTTCTGTTTACGATCACGAAACGCGTATACGAGTGAGCGCTCGAGTTGCTCTTTCGCTTTACGGAAATGTTTGTGGCGTGCACTGTAGAAACCACGTGCGAGTTTCAATACTTTTTTATGACGTCTGCGTCTTACGACACCAGTTTTTACTCTTGGCATTTTTTTCCTTTCTTGACCCGGTTCACTTCAAATATAAATGACGGGGTGCCGCTATGCGGACTTGCCCAACGTTACGCTGGAGGGTTAATAGGTTTTAGCCTACGATCATCTTTTTGATGTTTTTAGCATCAACAGCAGCAACAACTTTCGGTGTTTTTTGCCCGCGACGAGTTCCTGCATCTTGTTTAGTCAAAATATGACTACGGAATGCAGAACCACGTTTGAGCGTGCCGTTTTTCTTTACTTTGAAGCGTTTAACCGCCCCTTTTACTGATTTCATTTTTGGCATCGGCTTGATCCTTTCGCAAAAATTCTCTAAACGAGACGCGGATTATACCATAAAAAAGCTTTTACTGATGTTTTGTTATCGTTAGAAGTTAGATTCCGAATCGAGTTCAGGATGACGCTGACTCGTAACGCAGTCATTCCAAACTTGATTCAGGATCTAAATGTGAGAAGAATCTTTTATTTTTTATCTTCTTTTTTGATTGGATGGATCATCATATTGCAATAACGCCCTTCCATAGCAGGTGTTTTATACATCATACCGATATCTTCAACCATCGGCCAAACACGCTGTAAAACCGCAACAGCAGCTTCAGGGTGTGCCATCTCACGACCGCGTAAGAATACACGGAAATGGACATGTTTCCCCTCTTCGAGGAATTCACGCGCATGTTTTACTTTATAGCTAACATCATTTTCAGCGATTTTGACCGAAAGTTTGATCTCTTTGACTTCAACTTTGGTCTGCTTTTTGCGTGCCTCTTTTTTCTTTTTCTCTTCTTGATAATGAAACTTACCGTAGTCCATGATCTTTGCAACCGGCGGTTTCGCATCCGGAGAGATCAATACGAGGTCAAGCCCCAGTTCGTTGGCTTTAGCCATAGCCTCTTGAATCGTAATGATCCCTAATGCTTCACCACCATCTACTACACAACGTACCTCAGGAACGCGGATATCCTCGTTCATTTGGACTCGGTCTTGTTTCTTAATCAAAAATGTACCTCATTAATTTTTTGTTTAACCATTGCGAGGAAATTTTCTTCGCTTAGGTTGTATTGCTCACGTGACCTGCGATCACGCACTGCAATGCTTTTGTTGTTTACCTCTTCATCGCCTAAAACGATGATCATCGGTACACGACCTTTTTCCGCTGTACGGATACGTTTATTAAGACTTTCATTTTTATCGAAAATCTCAAAATCGGCACCCAAATCGATCAATTTATCGGCCAATTCACGTGCGTATGCTTCGTGTGAAGGGGCAATCGGAACGATTGCAACCTGCGTCGGAGCGATAAACATCGGGAACTCCCCAGCGTAATGCTCCGTCAATATACCAACAAATCGCTCAAAAGAACCTAAAATTGCGCGGTGAATCATTACAGGTTGAATTTTAACATTCTCTTCGCCGTTGTATTCGAGCTCAAACCGCGCCGGAAGATTGAAATCGAGCTGGATCGTTCCGCACTGCCATTCACGTCCGATAGCATCGGTAATTTTGATATCAATTTTAGGACCGTAAAACGCTCCGCCCCCCTCATCGATCTCATAGGTGAGGTTGTTTTTATCCATCGCGTTCTTGAGTGCGTTGGTTGAAATCTCCCAAACAGCGTCATCACCGACCGCTTTTTCAGGCTTGGTCGAGATCATCATTTTGTAGTTAAACTCAAATGTTTTCATGATCTTATCAACGAAATCGACAACTTCGATAATTTGCTGTTCGATCTGATCGGTCGTACAGAAAATATGTGCGTCGTCTTGGGTAAACTCACGAACACGGAACAACCCGTGAAGCGCTCCCGTCATTTCATGGCGGTGTACCACCCCGTATTCGAAATATTTGAGGGGAAGGTCACGGTACGAATGCAAATCATGTTCGTACACTTTGATATGACCAACACAGTTCATCGGTTTAACCCCGAACTCCAACTCGTCGATATGGGTGAAATACATGTTTTCACCGTAGTTTTGATAGTGACCCGATACTTTCCATAGATCGCTACGCAACATCTCTGGACCGCGTACCGGCTCATAGCCGCGCTTGCGGTGGGCTTTGAAAAGGAGTTGTTCCAAACGTGAACGCATACGCGCACCCGCAGGGAGCCAGATCGGGAATCCCGCACCGACCTCTTCACGGAAAGTGAAAAGTTTCATCTCGGCACCGATTTTGCGGTGGTCGCGTTTTTCGGCTTCCGCCATTTGATCAAGATACGCTTTGAGTGACTCTTTGTCAGCAAACGCGATACCGTAGATACGGGTCAACATTTCGTTTTTACTGTCGCCTCCGAGATACGCACCGGAGATTTTGGTAAGCTTAAAATAACGGATCAAACCGACACTCGGCAAGTGAGGCCCACGGCAAAGGTCTTCGAATTCACCTTGCTTATAGATCGTTACGGTTTCGGACGGGATACGATCCATAACCGCTTGTTTCAAATGGTCGTTTGCGAATTTAACGCGAGCTTCCTCTTTGGTAATTTCGTAACGGGTGATCTTCTCTTTGCCTTTGGCAATGTCGAGCATCTTTTTTTCGATCGTTTTCAAGTCTTCTTCATTGAGCGTTTCGTTTACTTTGAAATCGTAATAAAAACCCTCTTTTACCGTCGGTCCGACGAAAAATTTTGCATCGGTATAGAGTGCCTTGATCGCTTCAGCCATCAAGTGCGCACATGAGTGGCGAAGAACTTCGAGAGAATCGGGAGAGTTGTCGTAAACGATCTCTTCACCCGTAATTCCAAGTGCTTCTGCCGTTTGTAAATCGATTATTTGATCATCATGCTTGAGTGCAATAATATCCATAAGGGTGTCCCTCGTTGAGAAAATATCGCGGATTATACGGGATTGTTGATTGGTTTACGATTAAATAAATAAATTTTGAAGAAAATTAAAGAGAAATGGTGGTCCCAACAGGACTCGAACCTGTGACCACTACCTTGTCGAGGTAGTGCTCTACCAACTGAGCTATAAGACCATCAAAATTAATGCAAGAGCGAAATTATAGCCGCGTGGAAGTTAAAAGTCACTTAACCCTTACACGACTGCGGTCGGAAGTTTAAAATCAATAACCATACTACGGCAATATCGATCATCACATCGGCTGCGTTAAAAACGGCAAAATTAAATCCGTAATGCCAATAAACATAATCAACAACACCGCCATGCATAAAACGATCTGCTACATTCGAGAATCCTGCACCTGCCAAAATACCGACAGGGATCAGGTAGCATGTTCTTTTCAGCCAGAGAGTATAGCCGATGACACCGGCTAATAAAACGAGCTGTATCCATTTCAATGCTCCCTCTAAAAAAGCAAACATTGAAAAAGCAACCCCTTTATTAAAAACTAAAATCAGATCGATATAGGGAGAATAAAGTCGAAACCCGCCTAAAAAAATCGATTTTATCGCTTGATCGATGAGCAAAGCACTGCTCATTACCAACAATAAGATGACAATCGATCTAACCATTCAAGACCTTCTCAAAAAAGCCTACGAGTTTCTCCATCGCTTTTTCCATCACTTTGGCATCTTTGCCCTCTAATAAAATACGAAGTTTATTCTCTGTACCCGAATATCGGATCAGATGACGCATATGTGCAGCTTCGATTTCTTTCAGTTTTTCATCCAGCCCTTTGATTTGATCGAGCGGTTTTTTCGTTTTGACTTTAATATTCACCAGTTTTTGCGGATAAAGCTTAAATGGACGAAGCACTTTACTTGCTTTTTGCGCGGAGGTCAGCAGCAGTGCCAAAATCTGCAATGCGCTTACCAGTCCGTCACCCGTTTTAGCGTAATCGTGCAAAATGATATGACCGCTTTGCTCTCCACCGAAATTAATCCCGTTTTCACGCATTACTTCCAAAACGTATTTATCGCCGACATTAGAGCGGAAGAGTTTCAAACCGTTCTCATTCATCGTATCTTCTAACGCTTGATTACTCATGACGGTAGAGACAATCCCGCCCCCTTTAAGCTGTCCGGTGCGATGCAAAAACAGCCCCAGTGCTCCAAGAATCTGATCGCCGTCCACTTCATCACCATTTTCATCCACAACGATAAGGCGGTCAGCATCTCCATCGAGCGCCAAACCGATATCGGCACGGTACTGTTTGACCGCTTCACGCAAATCTTTGGTATGCAGTGCTCCGCACCCTTCATTGATATTAAATCCGTTGGGTTTATCGTGCAATACGATCACTTCGGCACCGAGTTCTTCAAGCACCGTCGGTCCCACTTTATACCCTGCTCCGTTAGCCGTATCCAAAACAATACGTAACCCTTGAAGGGTTAATTCTCGACTGAATGAGTTTTTGAGTTGAACAATGTAGCGGCCGATAACGTCATCGATCCGTTTTGCACTTCCGATTTTTTTGCCTGTGACCTGACCTTCTTCAAGGCGGGCTTTATCGTGGGCAATTGCTTCGATCTGAGCTTCAATCTCTTCGGAGAGTTTATTACCTTGGGCATCGAAAAATTTGATTCCGTTGTCTTCGTAGGGATTGTGGCTTGCTGAAATCATAATCCCAGCATCACACCGCATATTCAGCGTCAAAAAAGCAATTGCAGGAGTTGGCATCGGACCGATTTGAACGACGTCATATCCTACTGCGGTAAGGCCGGTCACAATCGCATTTTCAATCATATAGCCACTGCGCCGTGTATCTTTCCCCACTAAAATTTTTTTGGTTCGGGAATGCTCACTGAAATAAATCCCGGCCGCCATCGCTACACGCATCGCCAATTCTGCCGTTAAAAACGAGCCCGCTTCACCGCGTACTCCGTCGGTTCCAAAGAGTTTCATTATAATTTATTTCCTTTTTACCATAATTTTCAAGCTTTTGAGAGATAATCCATAAAATTTAACTTAAATTTAATTATCTTTAAGGTAGTATTCTACCCTAAAAAAAATTCGACAAGGATAAATGCCATGGCAAACCATAAGTCAGCATTGAAACGTATCCGTCAGACGGAAAAGCGTACAGAACGCAACCGATTCTATCGCACACGTATTAAAAACATTGTTAAAGCAGTTCGTACTGCCGTAGATGCAGGAAACAAAGAAGAAGCGAAAGCTGCTCTTGTTATCGCTAACGCTAACCTTCATAAATATGTAAGCAAAGGTGTCTTGAAAAAAGAGACTGCTGCACGTAAAGTTAGCCGTCTTCACCTCGCTGTTAACGCAATCGCAGCCTAATTTTTGCCCTCAGGGCAAAATTCCTTCTTTAATTTTCTCAAAACGCCTCTTTTAGGACACACTTATGTTATCCGACAAACTCACCCCTTTTATCAACCGTTATAACGAATTAACCGAACTTTTGAGTTCTCCCGATATCGGCAATGATATCAAACGAATGACCGATCTCTCGAAAGAGCAATCTTCTATCCAAGCCATTGTTAGCAAAGCGACTGAGTACAAAAAACTCCTCGATGATATTGAAGAGAACAAATCGCTCGCGTTTGATGCAGAACTCGGAGAGCTTGCCAAAGAGGAGTTACGATCATTAGAGCCGATGGTTGAACCTCTCGAGGACGAGATCAAAAAACTCCTCATCCCAAGCAACCCCAATGACAAACGAAACATTTATATCGAATTGCGTGCCGGAACGGGTGGAGATGAAGCGGCGATTTTTGTCGGGGATTTGTTCAATGCCTATGTCCGTTACGCCGATGTAAAGGGGTGGAAAATCGAGCTGATGAGTAGCAGTCCCTCCGATGCAGGCGGATTTAAAGAGATCATCGCCCTCATTAAAGGGGAACAGGTTTACTCACGTCTCAAATACGAGGCGGGAACTCACCGCGTTCAGCGCGTCCCGGCTACCGAGTCCCAAGGACGGGTTCATACCTCAGCCATTACCGTTGCCGTGATGCCGGAAGTCGATGATGTTGAAGTCATTATCAATGAAAATGATCTCAAAATCGACGTTATGCGCTCAAGCGGATCAGGAGGGCAAAGTGTCAATACGACCGACTCTGCCGTACGTATTACCCACCTCCCGACCGGTATCGTCGTCACTAACCAAGATCAAAAATCGCAGCATAAAAATAAAGATAAAGCGATGCAAATCCTCAAAGCGCGTATTTATGATATGCAAATGCAAGAGGCAAAAGAAAAAGAGATGTCGGAGCGTAAAGATCAAGTAGGAACAGGAGATCGCAGTGGACGTATCCGTACCTACAACTACCCTCAAAATCGCATCTCCGATCACCGTATTACCCTCACCCTTTATCGTCTCGAAGAGATTATGCAGGGGGGATTGATGGACGATATTATCGAACCGTTAATTGCCGATACTCAGGCGCAGATTATGGAGAGAGCGGGTTTATAAAAAAATCGCAAGCGATTTTGGGCTTCCTGCCGAAGGAAACCCAGTGTTAACGTAGCCAATCGGGACGCGTTCCGATGGCGTTTAAAATCTCCAGTAGGTTTCAAAAACCCCTTTGACTTCCCCTTTGAACGTAATCGTTCCCTCATCAAGCCCTAAATAGAGCGTTTCTCCGCTTTTAGGATAAACACGAGCATTATCCGCAACCAATCCCTCGATGGAAGCACGATAAAAACACGCTGCCATCCCTGTTCCGCACGCTAATGTCTCATCTTCAACACCGCGCTCATAAGTACGGACATGAATAGCACCATTGCTCTCTACACGGGCAATATTGACATTAGCATTATATTTGTGGCGAAGCTCTCTCGCCATCGCAATATTAAAATGTTCCATATCCGCATCAAATGTCACGAGATGAGGAACGCCGGTATCGATCAGCCACCATCTCATCTCATGCTCTGAAATCGCGTCATTAATCACCAGTGGAGGGGTTAGATCACTCTGAACCATATCCCCCTCCACAGTGGCTTTTATCACCCCTGCACCCGTTAAAAACTCCATTGACTCGTGCGCTAATCCAAAACGATACGCGTAATGAGCGCACGCGCGGCTTCCGTTTCCGCACATTGATGCGGTAGAACCGTCTGCATTGTAAAATTCCCACTCGAAATCATACTGTTCATGAGGAAGAACAACAATCAAGCCATCCGCTCCGATACCGTTTTGACGATCACAGAGAGTTCGTGCAAGCCCTGAGCGATCTGCCCCGTGAAAAGCATGAAAGATGACGAAATCGTTGCCGCTGGCACAGTATTTAGCAATTTGGAGCATGAAGATATCCTCTTGATAAGTCTTTATTGAATTATATAATAGGAAACCTAGATCCTGAATCAAGTTCAGGATGACAAAAATCAAACAACCTTGTTAGATGACAAAAGCTCAACATCCTCGTCATTCCGAACTCGATTCGGAATCTAATTTAGAAGTTATACAAGAAAGTTAATTTATTTTTGGAGCGGGATAAAGCAATTTAATACTATCAACAAACTGCTCACACTCTTTCTGCAAATGTTTAAGATTAGAGGAGTTATCGATTACCCATGTCGCGCGCGATTTTTTCTCATCGATATCCATCTGACTTTCGATGCGGCGCAAAGACTCCTCTTCGGAGAAACCGTTGCGTTTCATAAATCGCTCTAATTGCAATGTTTTAGGAGTATAGACGACCACTGAGTTTTTGATCGGATACGAAGATGTCTCAAAAAAGAGGGGGATATCGATCAGATACGGGTATTTGAGGCGGTCTTGTTTTTCGCTTTGCTCTTCGATCGCAGCACGGATTTTAGGATGGAGAAAACTTTCGAGCTCTTTTTTCGCTTTGGGATCGGCAAAAACTATTTTACCCAAGGCAGGACGATCCACTTTAGAGTTTTTGACAAATTCTTGACCAAATCGTTCCGCTACCCAAGAACTGTTTTCATCCAAAATACGGTGAGCAATCGTATCAGCATCGATGATGCGAAGACCGTTTAACCCGAGCAATGAAGCAACGGTACTTTTCCCCGTTGCAATCCCTCCCGTGAGTGCGATAGCATATTCAAAAGCCATAATTATCTCGAATAGCGCGGTTTTACTGCGCGTGGGCTCTCCGCCGAGGAGAACTTAGCGTTAGAGTAGCTATCGGGACGGGTTCCGATGGCGTGATAAAAAAAATGATATTCAAATGCCATTAGTTACGAATAATTCCGAGGTAATTTTTTCGAACATATTGCGGCATCGCGAATCCGGCGATATGGACATCACAGTTATAGTATTGGTGTCCTTCGAGTAAATCACTGCGCTGTAAAATCAAATCAGCCGTCGGATGATACTCTTTTGAGCAAAGCAAGAGGGTAGAACCATCTTCGAGATGATACGGCATAATAATTTTAAAATAGTTTCCTAAAATCTGCATGAGTTTGGTATTAGCACTCACATCATCCAGCGCAGGATGCTTACACACCATCAAAGCATCTTCTTTTAAAATACGGTTAGCATGGGCGAATACAGCACTATCATCGCTCAGCGTATCCAAAAGTAACACATCGGTGCTTTTATCCGCTTGCTCGCGGAGTCCGTTCAATAGATCATTGGTATCGGCATACACCGATTCTGTGTCACGATAACGTGCCATTTCTGTTTTAAGAAGATCGCTTTGAGTGCTCAGCACCATCACCGTGCGGGGATTTTTATGGGTACACATCGCAACATGGGTCATCATTTCAGGATAGATAAATGTTTTCATTAAGGGTTTCTCTTCTTATGGTAACAGAAATTTTTCAGCGATTGTAACACGCGGAGATTAAAAAGGTTTGAATATTCCATTTATACTCAGAGGTTAAAGGTTAACACGATCTGATTTGCTATAATTTCAAACAATTATTCTTATTAATTCAGGAGCTACAATGTGTGCTGAAAAAATTCAACGCTTTTTAATGGCTATCGTCTTAATCGCAGCAATGCTTTTGTTTGCCAATAACCAATTGCTCTACGCTATGATTCTTCAAACTCTCGTCATTGTGATGGTTATCGTATGGGCCATCACCGATTTTTGCCCTTCATTATGGACATTCAAAAAAGTTTTCGGATCTTGTTACGAAAAATAAACTTCTCCTAACTCTCCCTTCGTTATAATTCCCTCATTACAACAGATGAGGGACTTAATGAGCCAAATCAGCTACAAAGACGCCGGTGTCGATATCGATGCAGGTAACAGTTTTGTCGAAAATATCAAGCCACTCGTTAAATCGACTGCAATAGCCGGTGTACTCGGTGGAATCGGATCATTTGCCGGTGCGTTTGAACTACCTTCTGGATACCGAGAACCGGTAATGCTCGCCGCAACAGACGGTGTCGGAACAAAACTCAAACTCGCTATTGATTCAGGTATTCATAACACGGTCGGAATCGATTTAGTCGCGATGTGTGTCAATGACTTAATTTGTAATTTTGGAACCCCTTCATTTTTCCTCGACTATTACGCAACCGGTAAACTCGATGTCACTGCCGCTACTGCCGTCGTTAGCGGTATTGCTGAGGGGTGCCGTCAAGCCGAATGTGCCCTTATCGGCGGTGAAACGGCTGAGATGCCGGGGATGTACCACTCAGATGATTACGACTTGGCCGGCTTTGCCGTCGGTATCGGAGAAAAAAGCGAACTTGACCGTTCAAACAAAGTAGCTGCGGGAGACATCCTCATCGCATTACCAAGTTCGGGTCTTCACTCAAACGGATTCTCATTGGCACGCAAAGTGTTGTTTGAAAAAATGGGAATGAAATTCGAAGACGAATTTGAGGGAAAACCTCTCATCGAAACGCTTCTTACTCCGACACGTATCTATGTCAAAACATTTAAAGCACTCAAAGATAAGATTCAAGCCCTTGCGCACATCACGGGGGGCGGAATTGTTGAGAACTTCCCACGTGTCCTTCCAGAGGGATTACGTGCCGTTATCTCCGAATCTTCTATCCGTGTTCTACCTATCTTCGAATTGATCGGTCAACACGTTGAACATACCGAGATGTTCCGCGCATTCAATATGGGTGTGGGGATGATTTTGGTTGTTAAAGAAGGGGATGTAGCGGATGTTCTCTCTTCAACGGATGGATACGTTATCGGTCATCTCGAAGTAGGTCAACGCGAAGCAGTTCTCGTATAATTGCTATTCTTTCTTTTGGTACTTTTCTGACTAAACAGAAAAGTACATTAGACTCTTATTTGAGCATATCCGCTCGCGGGAAAGTAAACGTCGACTGACGTGTTACCGCCACTTTATCTTTCGCATCCACCGCATACGCATTAATCGTGATCGGAATAACCGTATCTTTACGATCATCATTCACAAGCACTTCATCCGTATAAAGAACCACTACTTTTTTCTTAACGACGCCCGGTTTAACTTTGAACGGTTTTTCCGGCTGAGCGATTTTAATTTTTCCTTCCATTCCCTCAGGAGCAACGATATTGAAATAGTATTCATGATCTTCGTTTAGCGTATTTTGCAACAAAAAGGTATAGGCGTTATCAACCTGCACTTTACCCTCATCATTTTGATGAACAGAATACAAACGGTTCTCTTTGTTGATATTGAGGAGCATATACTCTTTTTCACTTCCCATCATCCCCAATATAACACTAACAATAATTAAGATAGCAACATAACCCAAGATTTTTGGACGGAAATAGTCCGTTTTACCTTTCATGTAAAGGGTCTCTTTTTCACTTGACCACTCTACAAGGCTCGCTTTACCGAGTTTACCCATAACTTCAGTACACGCATCAACACACTCCAGACAGTTGATACACTCTAACTGAAGCCCTTTACGAATATCGATATGAGTAGGACAAACGCTCACACAACTCTCACAGGTAGTGCATTCAGCATGGCTATTTACCGCAAGCAGATCTTTTTGTTTAATAAACATTTTCTCTTTATGCTCGTCGTAGATATCTCCACCGCGATTCGGGTTATAAATTGCCATAACGGTATCATCATCGTATAAAACCGATTGGATACGTGAATAAGGGCAGACGTAGACACAAAAATTCTCTTGCAAGAAAATAATGTCATAGACCAAGAATAAAACAATCCCGATAATCGATCCCATCAATACCGTATGTTCCATCGGATTTTGAATATAGGCAAAGAAATCTTCCGGCGGTACAAAATACCACATCAGATCGGCCGCAGCAATAAATGACAATCCTGTCCAGAGGAGAATGCCTACTAATCGTTTTACTTTATTTTCAAACTTAGAATAATCCGGTTCTTGTTGTTTGTTTTTAATACGTTTGCGAAGACCCAGCAATTTTGTTTCGATCAAATCACGGTAAACGACACGGAAAATGGTTTGGGGACACATCCATCCGCAGAAAACCCGCCCGCCCAATACGGTAATTCCGAATACCCCGATAAACAAGATCATGAGCAAAAACGGCATCAAATAAAGCTCTTGCATATCAAATTGAATAAACATCAAATGGAGTTTCAATTTATCAAAGCTAAGTAAGAAAAGGTGATTTCCCTCGATGGTAATCCATGGCACTGCCAATGCAAAAATGGTTACAAGGCCATAAAACCAATACCGCATAATACGCCACGGGGTCCACCCCGACAAATACTCTTTTCCTTTTGGGGACACTGTCTCTTCACTCATCATACGACCTCCATCATATAGTTGATTCATCGATTGGGCACTGAATCGTTCCAATCACCGTTGCTTCCGCATCCGTATCGTCTCCGATACCGATGACACCACTCACTACCTCTTTAAGTTCACGCGATTCGATGTAATCTTTGAGAGAGCTTCGACTCACTCCTAAGATACGTGCGATCTCACTTACACTGCGCCGTTTTTTCAACAAATCGATAATCTGCTCCAAATACCTATCAAATTTTGACGATGATTTAGATCCGCGCGGACGGCCGATCCCTTTTTTGGCATCATCTTGAAGCACCTGACGGAGCTGATCGATAAGACCTAAGACAACCATTGTATCACTTTTGCGGTCGATTATCACGCCCGGTTTGACAAAATGGATTGTATTATTATTTTTAAGGAGACAACTAAACATTTGAACGACATCTTCGATGTAGCTGCTCAATGTCCATGTATCATAAACGATCAAAGTATCGCCATCCAAGGATCGGAAAAAACGGACTACTTCATGCCGTTCACTGAGCCGTTTATTTTGAGATGTTTGATCCACAAACTCTTCTTGAATCGCAATCTTTTTTTGATCAGCATAACCATTAATCAATTTAAGCTGTTCATAAACACCATCGAAATCTTTATCGGGACGGATATAACTAACGGTCATTGTATGTTTAAATCCTTTTCAATCTAGAATTTCATCGTCATTTTAACACTTGTGACGACTAAAGTCAATAGAATAGATTATTTTTTCGTCATATTTTCGCAATCAATGATCACAACTTCACATTGTAAGTCCAGGTCAAATGCTGTTTTTACCCGTGTTTGCGCTTCATGTATTAAAGACAAGGCATCCGCAAAAGTACCTCCGCCCATATTGACGAGAAAATTGGCATGAACTTCACTAAAAGCCATAGCACCGACACGCTGACCTTTTAACCCAACCGCTTCGATAAGGCGTCCGGCATAATCACCCGGAGGATTTTTAAAACAGCTTCCGGCACTCGGATCATTCGGTTGATTGGAACGCATCTGCGCAAACATTTCATATCGCTCGGCAGAATATCCGTTTTGTGCTTCGAAAACCGCTTCGAATACCACTTCATCGATAGAAGTTTTACGATAGCCGTATTCGATTTCGCTTTTTTGTTTCCAGCCGCTCTGGGTACGGATTGCAATGAGATAATTAAATATCTCATACTCTTTGAGTCCTGCATTCATTTTAAGCATACCGCCGAGGGTTCCCGGGAGTTTAGAGAGGTACTCAAAATGGGCAATATCATTCTTTTTGCAAAACGACACAACACGTCCCCCCGGCGTAGCGGCACCGATATGGAGACCATCTGTTTCAAGACGAATGAAATCGTACTCTTTAGAGAGGGTCATAAGCGATGGCGGGGTTGGGGAAATAAGAACATTATTAGCAGAACCGACGATAAAATGCCCCTGCGGAACAACATCATTTTCGATGAGTGCAACTTCGACTATTGGGCCGATACGAATAGAACTGAATTTGGAAAAATCGATGCGCTTCGTATTCATTGCATAAAGGTCGGAATCATATTAAAGATACGAATCGTGAAGTCCTGCATTTCGTTCATCATCCACGGCATAGTCAGAATAATGACGACAACAATCCCGATAATTTTAGGGATAAAGCTGAGGGTCATCTCATTGATCTGGGTTGTTGCCTGAAAAATACTGACCGCAAGCCCCAAAAACATCCCGACCAGCAGTGCGGGCAGCGATAAAATGAGAGCAATTTTAAACGTCTCAATCCCCAAACCGATCAACTCCGATTGCATCATTTACGAGTACCTCAATTCGGTGTATTCGAGTGGGATCATAAAATCTCTCGGATTAATTGCAGCGTCAAAAAAGCCGTGTTTATATCCAAGGTTAAATAAGAGTTCGATTGCCTTATATTGTGTTTCATTGAGGGTAATAGATTCGTCATTGGCGTAAAGTTCGAGATATTTTTCCAGTGTCGGAGCATCAATGCGGACGAGATTACGTTCCATCAACATTTTAGAAAGGTTCTCTTTGTGATCACGAGCAATTTGTACCGCTTTGGTTAAAAGATTCTCATACGAAATAGCCGAAGTAATCGGAAGTGATCGGCGAATGGCCATCCCTCCCAAAGGAAGTGGTAAATCACCGCCGGAGAGTTCACACCATACATCCCAAAGCTCGCGCTCCACTTCGAGTGACTCATCGTATCCCAAAATAGATTCATGGATTAAAACACCCGCATCGACAACCCCGTCCAATACCGCTTGCTCAATCTCTAAAAAGTTCATATAAACGATTTTCGCATCGGGGTAGGCTATCCGAAAGAGCAACGCATTAGTGGTATATTTTCCGCTGAGAGCAACTTTGAACCGCTTTTTTAGAACCGTTTCACGTTTGCGGATCAGTTTAGGGCCATAACCTTGACCAAAACTCACCGCTGTTCGAAGCAATGCGTAATCATTCCGGATATGAGGGTAGAGTCCGAAACTAATCGCACTGATATCGTATGTCCCTTTTAACGCTTCGGTGTTAAGGGTTTCAATATCCAAAGCGATATTGTCAAAAAAAGTATTTTCTTTCGTCACCCAACCGAATTTGATGGCGTAATACATAAAGATATCATCAGCATCGGGGGAGTGGGCAATCACCATTTTTTTCACTTAAAATCCTATTCATAATGACAAATCAATTAAATTTTAACCAAATAACGCTAAAATATCTCTATTCCAGAATGCGAATTATTAATATTGCAATTTGCCATATATTTTAAATATATTTCAATTTGTCATATTATGACGTAATTTTAAAACATATTAGTCTCAGGAGAGCACAGCATGATGGATCCAAACAAACTTAAATCGCTTGAACTCGCGATGAAACAAATCGATAAAACGTTCGGAAAAGGGACGTTGATGCGTTTAGGCGACAAAGAGATCGAACCGATCAATGCGATCAGCACCGGGTCTATCGGTCTGGATTTAGCACTGGGGATCGGCGGAGTCCCAGAGGGTCGCGTTATCGAAATCTATGGACCGGAGAGTTCAGGAAAAACTACCTTGAGCTTACAGATTACCGCAGAATGTCAAAAAAACGGCGGAATTTGTGCATTTATCGATGCGGAACATGCCCTTGATATCGGATACGCTAAAAATCTCGGTGTTGATGTTGAAAATCTCCTCGTATCACAACCCGATTACGGTGAACAAGCCCTCGACATCGTCGAAACCATCGTTCGCAGCGGTGCCGTGGATTTAATCGTTATCGACTCGGTTGCGGCATTGACTCCGAAAGTGGAGATCGAAGGGGAGATGAACGACCAGCAAGTGGGAGTTCAAGCGCGCTTAATGTCGAAAGCATTGCGTAAACTGACCGGTATCATGCATAAAATGAACTGTACGATTATTTTCATCAACCAAATCCGTATGAAAATCGGAACAATGGGATACGGTTCACCGGAGACAACAACGGGGGGGAATGCGCTAAAATTCTACGCATCGGTTCGTATCGATGTTCGTAAAATTGCTACCCTCAAACAAGGGGAAAGCCAAATCGGCAACCGCGTTAAAGCGAAAGTCATTAAAAATAAAGTGGCACCGCCGTTTCGTCAAGCAGAATTTGATATCATGTTCGGTGAAGGTATCTCCAAAGAGGGAGAACTCGTCGATTACGGTGTTAAACTCGACATTATTGATAAAAGCGGAGCATGGTTCAGTTTCGAGGATACCAAACTGGGTCAAGGACGTGAAAACGTAAAACAAAAATTCAAAGATGAGCCGGAATTGGCTCGCAGAGTCGAAGAAAAAATTAAATCAGCGATGGGTGTAACAGGCATCATTGCTATGGATGAATCTGATATAGGTGAGGTAGACGAATGATTTTTATTGATGAAGTAAGTGCAATCGAGGTAATGGATTCTCGAGGGAATCCTACCGTAAAAGCAACGGTACAGTTAAGTGACGGAACACGTGAAAGCGCGATCGTTCCAAGCGGTGCAAGTACCGGTAAACGTGAGGCATTAGAACTGCGTGATGGCGATTCTCGCTACATGGGTAAAGGGGTTCTAAAAGCAGTTGAACATGTCAATACTGATATCGCAGATGCGATCATGGGCCTCAGCCCGTTTAACCAAGCGATGGTTGATGCGGTCATGAAAGAGCTTGACGGAACGGAAAACTACGGAAATCTCGGTGCAAATGCCGTTCTCGGTGTATCCATGGCGGTAGCACGTGCGGCGGCAAAAAGTCTCGGAATTCCTCTCTATCGCTACCTCGGCGGTGCCAATGCAATGGTTCTTCCGGTACCGATGCTCAACATCATCAATGGAGGAAGCCACGCCGATAACAGCGTTGATTTCCAAGAGTATATGATTATGCCGGTCGGATTTAGTGATTTTTCCGAAGGTCTTCGTGCTTCTGCCGAGGTCTATCACAACCTCAAATCAATCCTAAAAAATCGCGGTGCTAACACGGCACTCGGTGATGAGGGTGGCTTTGCACCGGATTTGAGCTCGAATGAAGAACCGATCCAAGTGATCATGGAAGCGATTGCTAAAGCGGGATACAAAGCAGGTGAACAAATCGCAATCGCTCTTGACGTTGCCGCATCTGAACTCGTAACAGAGGGTGGATACCGTCTCGATTCTGAAAACCGAACCGTTACGTCTGCGCAACTCGTCGATTATTACGCTGACCTTTGCTCTAAATACCCTATCGTATCGATCGAAGACGGTTTGAGCGAAGATGACTGGGCGGGATGGAAAATCTTGACTGAGCGTTTAGGAAACAAAGTACAGCTTGTTGGCGATGATTTGTTCGTAACAAATGCCAATATTTTGGCAGAGGGGATCGAAAAAGGGATCGCAAATGCGATTTTGATCAAACCAAACCAAATCGGATCAGTATCAGAAACGATGCTCACAGTTCGTCTTGCACAGCGCAACGGCTACAAATGTGTTATGTCTCACCGCTCCGGCGAAAGTGAAGATGCATTTATCGCTGATTTTGCAGTAGCACTCAACTGCGGTGAGATCAAAACAGGCTCAACAGCGCGCGGTGAACGAACGGCTAAATACAACCGTTTGTTGGAAATTGAAACCGAAGTAATGTACGGCGAATATTTAGGGAGTGCCCTCTTTAACTAATGCAACACGATGATCAATTACTGATAGGCGAGGAAAAAGAGAGCTTAAGTGAGCGTTATTTCGGTCTCCCAACGCACAAGTTTCTCCTTGCTTCAGGGATTGTTCTCGTTGTCGGTATTTATATGGGATTCATCTTTTTCGGAAACAACTCACTGAGTGTTCTTCTCGATTTAGAAGAGCACCAAGATTATTTGAGTGAAGATATCGAACGCCTTAAAGCTGAAAATGCTGC
The DNA here is from genome assembly GCF_001829605.1 of Sulfuricurvum sp. RIFCSPLOWO2_12_FULL_43_24. Taxonomy (NCBI): domain Bacteria; kingdom Pseudomonadati; phylum Campylobacterota; class Epsilonproteobacteria; order Campylobacterales; family Sulfurimonadaceae; genus Sulfuricurvum; species Sulfuricurvum sp. RIFCSPLOWO2_12_FULL_43_24. Next base: position 36,271 of record NZ_MIBT01000093.1, read on the forward strand.
TTTGCAAAAGCAATATTTTGAGCTTAAAGAGCTAGATGCTGATTCACAGTAACCATGGGAGATTATATGAAACGTTCACTTTTCCTCTCTCTTTTGCTCCTTTCCCCCTTAGTTGCGCGTGAAAATCCTTTTTTTGCGGCAAAGCCCTCTGAAATGCAAGCAGTAACCTCCAACATCCCTGATACCAAACCCAAGCTAAGCAGTGTCAGTTATACCCTGCCCAATCAGGCCCGTATTTTAAAAGAGGTCACGTTTACCATTCAAAACATCGATGGAAGTATCGAAAAGCAAAAAATGCAGATAGATCAAAGTATCGACTGGCACCGTTCTCTTACCATATCTCAATCCAGTAACGCTGCTGCAACACCTTCATTCAGTCATAATAGTGCTTCCTCGGCTAACTTTGGATTTATACGCTTTGATACCAAAGGAAAATACCTTGCCATCAAAACAACCGATCCTTTGGTACGCCATTTTGTTTTAAGCAGTCCAAACCGTATTGTCCTAGATTTCAAACATGATGCGGTTTTCCAATCGACGCAACAAGAACTTAATTCAGCCCCTTATCTCAGTGTATCATTAGGAAATCACGGCAAATTTGCCCGTGCGACGATTACCCTTGATGGTCGTTACAATTATGCGCTCAATAAAACGGGTGAGTTGATTAGTATTACGTGTAAATAGAAGAAGATTTGAGAAGGAAGAAAATTCTCTCCATAGGGAGAGAATAAGAACTTATGCTACGGCAGCCAATGCAGCTTCGTAGTTTGGCTCTTCAGTGATTTCAGGGACGATTTCTTTGTAAGTAACAACACCCTCTTCGTTTACTGCGAAGATTGCGCGGCATGTTACACCTGCAAGAACAGAACCGCCAAGTAATACACCATACGCGTTTGCGAAATCTTTGTTACGGAAATCTGAACATACTGTCAAATTGTCAATTCCTTCTGCTTGGCAAAAACGCCCTGCTGCGAACGGAAGGTCAAGAGATACGATTGTAGTGATAACGTCTTTAAGACCAGCAGCTTTTGCATTGAAGTTACGTGTTTCAGTCGCACATACACCTGTATCCAATGACGGAACAACAATAATAAGTTGTTTTTTGCCTTGCGCGCCACCAACCGTAACATCACCAAGACCTGCTGAATTAACAACCGTAACTTCAGGTGCTTTATCCCCTACATTTACGGTATTTCCTAAAAGTTCTACGTCAGTACCCTTGAATTTAGTCGTTGCCATATTGGCTCCTTCTTTTGTGTTGTTTTATTTTATGTGGGAAGTATATTTTAAATCGGATAATTTGACTCTGAATTATGAAAGAGGTGTTTTGACTTAAGCTATTTCACAGTTTACAACGGGGATTGATCGCAATGCTATTATAAGGTTGCATTGCTCCTAAGAGATATGCCTCAATTGCCGCGCGTCCGATCATAGCTGCATTATCGGAACAAAATTTTAATTCTGCAAGGAGTAATTCGGCTTTATAGGGGGCGAGTATTTTTGTGATATTCTCTCTGAGGTAAAGATTTGCACTCGCCCCTCCGACAATCGCGAAACGTTTTGGCGAATGGGATTTAAAATACTTTTTGAGTTTTTGAAGCAGGTGTTCGGTTGCCGTTTTCTGAAAAGCGCTCGCGATATCGGGATAGGCAGCAACACCATTGGCTTCTATCGCAAGGCGCACTTGATTTTTGAGTCCTGAATAGCTGAACGCTATCAGCGGAGATTGCCATAATGGGACGGTAAAGCTCACTTTACTCGAATCACCACTGTGGGCCAACTGTTCAATCAACGGCCCTCCTGGATACCCTAACGCCATCATTTTCGCCACTTTATCGAAACTCTCCCCGTAACTGTCATCCATAGTAGTAGCGATCGTCTCCATCTCAGTATACGATTTAACTTCTATTAACTGAGTATGACCACCGGAAACGAGTAAAACGGTGATCGGTAAAATCGCCTCTTTCTCTATAAAGAGGGAATAAATATGCCCTTTCAGATGGTTGATCGGAAGTATCGGGATATCCAAAGAGATACTAAGCGCTTTTGCCATCGTAACCCCCTCGATCAGCGTTACACCCAATCCCGGTTCATTGGTGACGGCAATCGCTTTGAGCTGATCGAACCACGGCTCGCACTCCGCCAAAATACGGGGCAATGCTTCAGCGTGCAAACGGCTGGCGAGTTCGGGGACAACTCCACCGTACACTGAATGTTCTAACTCTTGAGAAATTTTCTTATGATAGACCAGTTTTTTGGTTGCAATCTCTGTTATTGCAATTGAACTGTCATCACAGCTGCTTTCAATACTGAGGATCATTGCAATACCCACTCTTTGACCCAGGGCCACTCACCAAACCCTGAAGCAGTGTTAATGTGTCCGGCATCCACAATCACCCTCATCTCTATCCCCAGAGCCTTTTGAAGCGATAAAGCCTCTTCTGTGCTCATATAGGGATCATTGGTCGATGTGACCAACAGTGCCTCTTCGGCAAACAGGTTTTTAGGGGCTTCGAGCGGGAAAAAAGTTTTGAGTGTCTCGATTTCACACGTCAGCTTCGGAGGAGCAACCAATAAAAGCCGTTTTACTGAAGCGATCTCGCCTTCATTGCATAGATGAAACCATGCAATATTAGCAAGTGAATGACAAATAACGACGTCGGGCTGAAAATCACTCAGGATCGATTTGATCTGTTTCATCCAGCGATTTTTACTCGGGAAATGGGGGTTATCCAGAAGAGGGAAGCTGACGGTGCCATAGTTTTTCGCGATCTCACCAGAGAGCCATGCCTGCCAATGAGGGTCATCCGATCCGCCCCATCCGTGTAACATTAGGACTTTTAACATTGTATCCCTCGGACAAATGCGCGTACTTCATGATCAAGATCGAAAATAGCATCGATGGATTCAGGTGCTGTGCTAAACGTCTCATACGCACGAAGGATCATTGTAGAAATATCGATAAAGCGGATATCGCCCGCGACAAAACGCTCAATCGCCGCTTCATTCGCCGCATTAACGATAACACCTCGCGCAGGGTTACGGAGCAAATCTTCTTTGATTTGCCAAATCGGATACCGTACGCTCTCAATAGGACGAAATTCCAATGCTCCTACGCGGGTTAAATCAATCCGATCCACAATCGGAGTATCCACATGACCCATAAGCGCGTACGCGATCGGAAGACGCATATCGGCATGGGCAAAATGGGCCGTTGTAGAGCCATCCGCATAATCGATCATGGCATGAATGAGGGATTTAGTCTCAATCACGGCATCGTATTTCCCCTCGCCGAACAGCCACCTCGCTTCGAGAAGTTCAAACAGTTTGTTGACCATGGAGGCACTGTCAATGGTGATTTTTTGCCCCATGGACCAGTTGGGATGTTTGAGAGCATCTGCCAAAGTGGCGGCGGAGAGTTGCTCCAGCGGCCAGTCTCGGAATGCTCCGCCGCTGGCGGTAATCATCATCCGATCAATTTTTCGGCTTCCTTGGTTGAGATACCATAATCCAAAGTGTTCGCTATCGATAGGGACAACGCTGGAAGTATCGACAAACGCTCCGCCGACCACCAAAGACTCTTTGTTCGCCAAAGCGATTCTTTTACCGCATTCCAGCGCTTTGAGAGTCGGTCGAAAACCTGCAAATCCAACCAAAGCATTAACGACATGTTGTGAAGCGGATTCTTCGATCGCATCAAGAATCGCCGCTTCTCCCGAGCGAACATCAGGATGATTGACACGAGAACAATCATCCTGATCCATGACAACGACACGTTTGGGAGAATGTTTCAGGATTTGTTGGTTGAGAAGATCAATATTACGCCCGGCAACCAAAGTATCGACGCTCAGATTAAACTGTTGCGCGATATTGAGGGCATTGACTCCGATCGAACCGGTGGAGCCCAGTAGGATCAAACAAGGCCCCGAAGGAGAACAAGCATAATAACAGAGGCGAAAAGATAACCGTCAATTCGATCTAAAACACCGCCGTGACCCGGAAGGATTGAACCGCTGTCTTTTACCCCCGCTTGACGCTTAAGATAACTCTCAAACAAATCACCGAAAACCGCACCGATTGCCGCCGCCATAGAGATAATAATCGCTTGGGTAATATCAACGATCGTGATGCCGATAAAAAATCCCGCACCCGTCGCAACGGCAATACCGCCATACACACCCTCACGGGTTTTGCTCGGACTGGAGACGCTAAAGGGCGTTCTGCCGATACTGCGTCCGACCACATATGCCCCCACATCTGCCGAAGCTACAACCACGAGAAGCCATAACATAGCTCCCATCCCGTACTCTTGGTACATACTGAGCATAAAAAGCATCCCCGCCGTCGGGTAGATAAAGGGGAGAAAGTTTTTAGGGGAAATATTCTGAGTATACGCCACTGCCCCTGCAAAAATAAGCCCCGCAATAACAAACAAATCTTCACCGTACGGATAAAGTGCCGCAGCAAGCCACAAAATAGCCGCATACGCATACAAAGAATTGTTGTTAATCCCAAACAAACGGGTCGCTTCATGAAATGCCAGAAGATAGACAATACCCATCACTGCCCACATGAGCCAAAAGTTGTTGATAAGCCCGACGATCAAGACGCCGATAACCAGAAATACCGCAGTAACGATACGTTCTTGCGTTGAATTTTTTGCAGTTTGCATAGTTTGGTTAACCAATGGTTTTAGAATTTTGAAATTATAGCGAAAATCACACTTTTATATCCAAAATATGGACCGGTTTTGGCGGCGGAGGCTCCTCCTCCTTTTCCTCATGATGCGAGGAACGCCGTTCTTCTTGTTCCGCCTGTTCTTTGGTATGCTCACGATCGGCATCAACTCCCTGATTTTCTTCGGTCGGCCGCACCTCTTGGATCTCTTTTTGTGTCTCTTGCGAAGCGGAGGCAGCAGCGAGTGTTTGAAGTTCGAATCGGTTTAAAATAGCGTTCTTTTCACTTGCCACGCTTGCCATTTGCTGATTGACGTAAATCGTATTGCCAATGGGTCCGATTGCCATAAGATTACCCTTTTTGGATATTTATCGTTTTAAAATTCGTATAGAGGACATTTGCGCCCTCCCCCATTTTCACTTCTCTTCGGGGAGTATAATCGACCAAGTAACGCCCTTTCTCAAATACCGAAAAATCAACACACAGTTTTGCTGCTGCTTCGAGAAGACGCTCAGGGAGCTGCTGTTTATCGGTACTGATGAGCACATGGGCCGAAGGTCGATCTTTGAGATGCATCCAAATATCACGGGCTTTGGAATTTTTGAGCAGTTCGATATTTCCTTTTTCACTTTTGCCAAGGGAGACTTTTACCCCCTCAATCCAAAACTCGGCAATCGAATCAGAGGTTTTAAGTTTTGACTTGGGTGTTTTCGCGGGGAATAGCAGGGCTATCTCCTCAGGTGAGGATGCCTCAGATACGGTCTGGATAAAAAGCTCAAGATGACGGATTTTGGCTTCGAGGTTACCCCTCTCCTGATGCAATCCGATTGCTTTTTGTTTCGCTTTTTTGGAACGTTTGAAAAAACTCTCCGCACATCCTGAAGCACTGCTGCAACCGCTTGGAAGTTCTAGATGGATGATCGTCCCGTCAAAATCACTCAAATCGACGCTCTTCTCATACGGTTTTATAATTTCTAAATTTGCCAGAACCAAATGCCCTGAATTTTGTGACTTTTGAGACTCTTCCCTTAACACTGATTCGCTCTCAAGGGCATTCAAATGTTTTTGCAGTGTCGCTAAGCGTTTAGTTAAAAGGGCTTTCTTCTCATTTTTCAGCCGATCAAGCCGATCACGATTTCGATGACGAAACTCTTCGAGTAAAAATGCTCTCACATCCGCCAACGGGTAATGCTGCGGTTCGTAATGAGGTTTGGGAATCTCTCCTAGTTTTTGACCAACGCGAACACTGCGGGTAGAAACGTCATCATCGATATGGCGCAACGCTTCCAATACGATCTCATCTTTGTCCATAATAATGACATTCGTATGTTTACCGGTAAATTCAAACTGTAAAATCGTGGTTTCCGATTTGTACGAACCGCTGGTACTTGCGGTGAGGCGGATAATTTTATCGCTATTATAAAGCTCGACGGTGTGTAGGGTTGAGCGGTTAAACCGTTTCGCGAGCAAAATATCAAACGGAGCTTGATACATTTTCCCGCGATTGGCTGCTTCACCGATACTGATCGTCGAATTCCCCCTCTGCATCTCAAAATTCCAACTGTTCTCTCGATCGAAAATCAGGCGTATCCCGGTGTCATCATAACGGTATGCAGCAACGATATGGGTGAAGCGTTCCATATACTTCGCAATTTGTTCTAAATAAGAAAATCTCATATTTTACCTTCGCTTTAGAAAAAGAAAACTACAATGACATCATCTAACCAATAATGGATATTAAAAATGCCTCTTTTTAACACGATTAAAGCCAAATTTATTGTCAATCTTGTGGCAGCCATAAGTGCCATCCTCGTAAGTGTCATTGTAGCATACTTCATTGCGGTAGGGTCGATCAAAACGATCATGATCAGTGATCTCAATACGGTTGCCGATGTTCTCGAAAAAAATGTTGTCTTTGTCGCGGAACTCAAACCGAAAGGGTATGAAGATGAAAAATTTAAAGATGAAATCAAAAGTATCAAGATCGGTAAAAGCGGCTACGTCTATTTTATCAACGCCGAGGGGGTAATGACCATTCACCCGAAGGATGAAGGGCAGAACAAAGCGGGACATGATTACATCGATCACATCCGTGCCGACAAAGCGGGCGGTGTTTACGAGTATGTCTCTGCAACAACGGGTCAAGACAAAATTGCCGCTTACCGATATATCCCTGCATGGGATATGTGGGTTATTCCCGGAATCAATAAAGCCGATTATTTTGATGAGCTGCAATCGAGTTTTTTCAAATGGTTCTTGATTTTAGGAACCGTTTTAACCGCGATTTTGATCGCTATCAACTATTTTTCGGGCACCAGTATCCTCCGCCCTATTGAAGAACTCGATAATGTTTCCAGCGATTTAGCGCACGGCAACGGAGATCTTACGAAACGTCTTCCGATTCTCAATAAAAATGATGAAATCGGTATCGCCAGCAACTATCTCAACCAATTTATTGCCAAAATCCAAAATACGATCAACGATACCAAGCAAATCACCACTTCAGCTGTCGGTTCTACCTCAACACTCAACTCGGCGGCCACAAACCTCTCTGCCCAATCAGAAAAAACCAATATGATCGCACAAACGACTAACAAAACTGCCGCTGAGATCGGTGCAACATTAGAGCAAAGCGTTGATATGGCTAAAACGACACTCAAAAATAGCCAATCCACCGAAAAAGAGCTTTCTCACGTACGTGAGATTGCCAACGCTATTACCCGTGAAATTCACAGTGCAACGCAAATGAGTAATGAGTTGGGTGAGCGTTTTACCCAGCTCTCATCTGATGCGGCCAGTGTCAGCGGCGTATTAAGTATCATCTCTGATATCGCCGATCAAACCAACCTGCTCGCCCTCAATGCCGCGATTGAAGCAGCACGTGCAGGGGAACACGGACGCGGATTTGCCGTTGTTGCCGATGAAGTACGTAAACTCGCCGAACGTACCCAAAAAAGTCTCACCGAAATCAACTCTACAATCTCTATCGTTATCCAGTCAATCTCCGATTCTTCCGATATGATGAGCAGCAACAGCGACAATATCGAGCGTCTCGCGGAGCGGAGTGAAGAGATCGACGTCAAAATTGATTCCGCTTCGACTGCACTGCGTTCAAACGTAGATGCAAGCCAACAAAGTGTTCAAGAAGCCGAAAATATGGCGCATAAAATTCATGAAATTATCAGCAGGGTCTCTGAAATGTCCGATCTCTCCCAAAGCAATCAAGAGGAGATCAAACAAATTTCTAAAATTACTGCCGAACTCTACAATGCCGCAACAAGCCTAAACGCACAACTGAATCAATTCAAATCCTAAATTACTACCCTCCCTTTTTCGCTATAATTCCCAAAAAAATTGGGGAGGATAGTGATGCGTTCACCACGCGGATTCGGTAAAAGCTACTTTTCACTGGTCGCTATCCAAGCCTACGCTTCTGAGGTTCGCCTCCTCCAAAACATCACCCGCATAGAGCTCGTCGCTCCTGTTTGCCCCATCTACATCTATTCAGCTGTTTCTCCTCCTAAGAGTGTCCTCCTCTCATCCATTATTACGACTATTAATCAAGGACACTCATGTTTAAACACACCCTATCACTTGTTGCCGCAGCAACATTAGTCGCCTCAGCACAGGCCAATGCCCTCACACTTGATCCAATTGTAGTTTCTGCTTCCAAAACTGAACAATCCCTCAAAGACATTACGGCTAACATCGATGTTATTACGGCCGAAGAACTCGAAGAAAAACACATAACCTCAGTTATTGATGCGCTCAAAACACTCAGCAATATTCCAATGGCCCAAAATGGAGGAATAGGGAATCAAAGTTCCTTTTTTCTTCGCGGATTTAGTTCTGAAAATGCCATTGTTTTGGTTGATGGCATTCGCTATAACGATCCGACTACCACCAAAGGACAGGCACAGCTAGAGCACCTCATGGTGAATGATATTGAGCGGATTGAAATTTTAAAAGGGGCACAAAGCGGGATTTGGGGAGCGAATGCCGTTTCCGGTGTTATTAATATCATTACCAAAAAAGCAACCGAGCAACTCAAAATAAGTGGTACCGCTGAGTACGGCAGCTATGCTACAACCAAATTAGGGGCTAATATCTCTCAAAAAATCGGAGCCTTATCGTACTATTTCGGGGCCAATCAAATCAAATCAAATGGATTTTCAGCCACAACCCCCAAAGGGGGAAATCCTGAAGATTACGAAGATGACGGCTATAAAAATGAGACTCTCAACACCAAACTCAGCTACGATGTGACCTCATCAGATACGCTTGGTGCTCAATTTACTTTTATCGATGCAAAAACACAATACGATGCATACGCCCAACCAAACAGTGAATCCAATGAGATCCATCAAATCAACCGTTTAGGGAGCATCTCTTACGAGCACCGTCTCAATAAAGAAGATTCGATCAGCGCCGCTTACAGTATCTCCAGCTTCGACAAAAAAGATCCGCTCGGATACACCAAAGCTTTTAGCGGAACGCACAAAGAAGCTTCGCTCCAAGGAAACTATCACTATGCTCCAGACGGATTTTTGGTTGTAGGGGGCAATGCTCTTCATTCGAAAGATACCGTTAGCAGCAAAGAGCTTGATTCCAAAGGGATTTTCCTCACCAATACAAACCGTTTCGAAAATCTCATCCTTACCGAATCGATCCGCCATGATGCGTACGATACATTTAAGGATAAAACAACCGGCAAGATTGGGGCAAAATATGATTTTACAAATGATATTTCACTCAGCAGCAATTACGGAACCGCCTATCGGACCCCTTCACTCTTTGAACTCTATGCTGGCTATTACGGAAATGCCAACCTCCAGCCTGAAACCACCAAAAGTTTTGATATTACCGGAACCTACAAACATCTAAGTGCGACCTATTACAATAACTTGGTCGACAACCTTATCGGATCCAATCCATCAACCTACGTCTACGAGCAAGTCACCGGTAAATCACGACTCAAAGGGTTTGAACTCTCTTATAAAAATACCATCGCAAGCGATCTGGTATTAGACCTCGGGTATAACCGTCTCTGGGCTAAAAATCAAAACAATCAAGACCTTCAACGACGGGCAAAAAATACGTTTCGAAGTGGATTAGACTATTATGGAATCAACAAATTGCATTTAGGAATCAACACCCATTATATTGGAACACGCTATGATGATCTGGCACAAACCAAACAGACCGGACGTTATACGCTCTGGGGAGCGGTCGTCAACTATGATGCGACTGAACATATCGGCTTTTATCTAAAAGGGGAGAATTTGGGCGACAAACTCTATCAGGAAGTAGACGGATACGGGAGCGCCGGACGAAGTCTCTATCTCGGGCTAAACGCAAAATTTTAAATGCTTAAACTCTCTTTTCGCCCCTACCTCCGCTACAAATTTTTTAACGCCCTCTTCACCGGTATGGTGGGGGGATCGGTTTTTACCATCTACAGTTCCCTGAGCCCCTCAACGTTCTCGATCGGAGGAATACTCCTTGCATTGGGGATGATGGGAATGGCATACCTCTACCATCGGCTGATGAATCTAAAATACTTTTTTCGCTTTACTCTCGCCACCGAACTTATCATGCTCCTCATGGTGGGTTATTACCTCCTCTTTTCATCCAATATTATGAGTGCATTGATCATCTACGCTGCCTATCAACTCTCCTTTATCTTCGGAGGGTATCTGGTACGAGCCGAAACCCATTTCGCCCGACATGCACGGGTGATGGGGTGGATCGATGTTGCCAAACAGCAGGGTTCGCTGGCGGGATTGGCACTCTCCTATGGATTTTACAAACTCATAGAGCATTATGGGATTACCAACGCCACAGAACAGGTCTATGATTTGCATTTTGTACTCTTTGCGCTGGAGGGGATGATTATTATTGCTCTGCTCCGTGCTTTTAGGAGAAAATAAATGCATTCAATCTCCATTTTCGGCACCTCATCCGATGCAGGGAAATCGACCCTGACATTTGTCATCGGAAGACTCCTTCAAGAGCGGGGGATCAACGTCGGGGTGTTCAAAGCACAAAACGTCTCCAACAACTCCCATGTGTGTGATGACGGGTCGGAGATTGCCATCGCCCAGTATTTTCAAGCCGAAGTGCTGGCTCTTCCGACGAGTTATCATCTCAATCCGATTCTCCTCAAATCGGGGCACGGAAACAGCGCCTCAATGATCGTAAAAGGGCATGTCGTCGAGGAGAAAGAGGTGCGGGAATACTACCGCGATCTCGATCTCCTTAAACCTGCCGTCGATGAGTGTTTCGAATATCTGAGAAATCGTTATGAATGTGTACTATGCGAGGGGGCGGGGAGCCCCGTCGAACTCAATCTCATGGACAAAGACCTCTCCAATATTTACATCGCACAAACGTACGACACTAAGATTATCCTCGTTGCTGACATCGAACGCGGAGGGGTTTTTGCCTCGATCTGGGGGGTCTACAATCTCCTCCCCGAAAAGCTGCGTGAAAATGTCATCGGGGTGATCGTCAATAAATTTAGAGGCGATAGAACCCTGTTTGACGATGGGATAAGAATCATCGAGGAGCGATTCGGTATTCCCGTCCTCGGTGTCCTCCCCTATCTCCCCCTTAACCTCGGGTTTGAAGATAGCCAAAGTCTCAAAAATTTCGTCCAAAACAAACCACATCCTCTCAGAAAAATCGGGATTATCAACTATCCCACGATGAGCAACTACAACGATTTCGAACCTCTCATCGCCGATGAAACAATCTTTGTCGAGTTTATCACCTCCAATGTTTCGCTGGAGAGCTATGACCTCGTCATCCTCCCCGGCAGCAAACGGGTGATAGAGGATCTGCGGTGGCTCAAAAAAGTGGGACTGTTCGACGCACTCCTAAAAAGAAAAAAAGAGATACTGGGAATTTGCGGAGGGTATCAAATGATGTTTGAGACCATCATCGATGAGGAATGTGTCGAAACCGCTCTCCCCAGTCGCGAAAGTGCTCTGGGATTTATCGACGACGTTATTGTGTTTCAAAAAGATAAAGTGCTGAACAAGGGTGAATATGAGATTTTTGGCACAACGGTGAGAGGATTTGAGATCCATCACGGGGTGAGTGAAAAATATCCGCTTGTTTATGAGAAAGGGAACATCAAAGGGACGTTCGTTCATGGGCTTTTCGACGATGATAAATTTGAGCATTACAAAAAAACGACCATCGACAGTTTTCTTGCGACGATGAGAGAGGAGATCGATATGGAGCGCGTAATTGAGAGTATAAACGCGGTATAATAAACGACCGTTTTGAATAGGATTTTTATAACGAACAGACAATGATTAAATCCAAATACCTCCTTTATACTTTTAAAACTACCCATAATACCCCTATCCAATATTGGTACGAAACAGATACACGATACTTCAAATCAACGAAGCCACCAAAAAATATTCTCGATAAAGTGAACCTGGAATGTAACGAATTAATCTCTGAACACATTATCTCAAACCCGTGGAATCATTGGGAGAGCAATGACATTCAAAAGATCATGACTGCCAACGGGGTATGTATCAACTATCTCAAATCTACCGATAGCGATTTGATCCAAAAGCACGAGGATTTAAAACTGCTCGAACTTTACAGCAATTTGGTCGTAAATTTCGATATTTCGAGATCATTCGGTTTCAATACCGTCAAAAAATGGCATAAGAACGTTTTTGAATCGATTTATCCCTTTGCGGGAGAGATTAGAACAGTCGAAATGAGCAAAGGAGATTGCCTCGAAGCGTGGACATGGAGACTTGAATTTCTCAATGGACTACCCGATTTGAACATTCTAATCAAAGAAGTTTCTAAAAAACGATATGAGGATATAGAATCGATCACAGCGGATTTATCCCTTTTGTTGAGCGAGTTTTTGTTTATCCACCCTTTTCGAGAGGGAAACGGACGAATTAGCCGACTTTTAGGCGATATTATTTTGGCAAAAAACGGATTGCCCATGATCGGGCTAAACCTCAAAAGCGGTGATAATTATATTCAGAAAGTACATGAAGGGTATCACTGCAACTATGAACCGTTGCAGCAATTATTGATTGATAAAATCGAAAAAGAGATTAGGAATGGATAAGTCGATAATGTTCTTTCAACTCTTTTTTGGTGGTTTTAGAACCTTCCGCTTTGGCAGAGGTATAAACCGAATTGACGATCATCGTTTCCCGCTTTTTAGCGGTAGAGAAAAATTTATTGGTATTGGCGATAGTTTTTTTCATAAAAATCCCTTTTTGCACCCTACAAAACGTACTATTAGTTTCACTGGTTCAACGAACGAAAATAGTACCATGTTTTTGTTATATCGGCGTTAATAAAGTTAAATTAATCAAGGATACTTTCTATGTCTTATAAACAATGGTTTGATGCCCACGGTCTCAAACATGCGAAAGTGATGGAAAAATTAACGCACTTAAGCGACAACGACGTGATCGTCTATTTTCGATTTGAAAATATGGTTATCCATGAAAACGATTTTTGTCCTCTCTATACAGAAAATAAAAAATGCCATGATACCGAAACACTAAACTGCTACCTCTGTGCCTGCCCCAACTTCCGCTTCAACGATGCAGGGTTTCAGCAAGAGGAGGCTAAAACACTTTTTAGCACCTGCTCGATAGAGAGTCCCGACGGGGATCGCTTTCTCACCGATACGGCCATCCACCAAAACTGTTCCGGATGTCTCGTCCCCCATCAGGAGAGTTATATCCGCAAAATTTTCGATCGTAACTGGTTTGTCATGATGAAAAAAGTACCGTGTGAAGCGGGCCAAGAATCCTCTGGTTATCCAGAGTAGACCAATGTTACGGTAAAATAGGGGATACTATTTTGAGGAGGGGCAATGCGTATCATTATTGTGTTGATGACATTTGCCCTTCTTACCCTCGCCACACCCCTATCCATCACATTTAGCGGCAATGAAGAAATTAAATCCGATGCCCTGTACGGTGTATTAGGCTTACGGAAACCCTACGGTATCGAGGTGTGGGAAGATCAGCCTTCAATCGAGCCCATAGCCATTGCTCAAAGCGTCTCGGCGCTGAGCAGTTTTTACCGTTCCAAAGGTTTTTACCACGCCAAAATCACCTCAGAAAACACTGAAAAAGAGGTGGTCTTCAAAATTCAGGAGAATTCTCCTATACGCATCGGGGACATCAAAATCAACAGTCCTCTCGATATCACATCGGCCATTACTCTTCATGAAGACGAACTCTTCGACCAAGAAGCTTTTTCCGCTTCCAAATCGGCCATTAAAAAACGCTACGGTGAAGCAGGCTATTGCAATGCGCAGTTCAATACCAAAGCATGGGTCGATATCGAAACCGATCACGCCTATTTGCTGTTTGAGGCTACACCGGGTGAACCGTGTACTTTTGGCCCAATCCGTGTCGAATCAACCCCAAACATCGACGGAGAGCTCACGGCGTCAATGCTGCGATTCGAAGAAGGAGACCCTTACAGCGTCGAAGCAATCCGCATGAGCTACGAAGCCCTCTATGCCCAAGAGGGAATTACCCGTGTCCTCATAAACGATAACGAACGTAACGGCAGTATCGTTCCTATCAGCCTCAGCATCGAAGAGGCGGAACGTCCTATCCGATTTACCGCCGGTTTGGGATACAGCAGTGATGAGGGATTTAGAGCGCAAACCGGTTTAAAACATCGCAATTTTTTCGGTGATCTTAAAACCCTCGCACTTGATTTGCGCTATTCACAAATCAAACAAGAGGCTTCGGGAACTGTTGGCATGCCGCTGCGCAATCGGGGACTGCTCGGAGGTGAAATCGGTTATACGAACGAAATTTTTGACGGGTATAAAACCGAAAGTATTTATGAGAAAATAACGGCAAAATATCAAGACAATCCTGCTTCTGCAATGGTTGGAGTGCTGTTTGATCGGGCAAAAACCTATGAATCAAAAGATATCAGTACTTTCCCCGATTCGATTTTATTTATCGCCTCTCCATTGGGTGAACTCAATTTCGACACCCGTGACAAACCTCTGGAACCGACGGAAGGATACTGGCTCAACGCCAAACTGACCGGATCGATCCGCTCTAGTGTGTTTTCCGATGCGACCTATTTTAAAAGCCTCGTCTCGGGTGCTTATATCACCCATATCGGGGATCATATTTTTGGAGCTAAACTCAAATGGGGAACGCTGCGTCTTTACGATGGAGAAGTTCCATCGTCATACCGTTTTTATGCAGGGGGGATGAATTCAAACCGTGCCTACACCTACCGTGATCTTGGTCCCAAAAACAGCGACGGCGACCCCGTCGGTTTTTCAGCGCTCACTGAAGGGACACTTGAATATCGATTCCCGATTTATCAGGAGTTTCGAGGGGTATTATTCAGCGATACCACCTTTGCATCTCAAAACACCCTCCCCGATTACGTCAATAATGCCTATTGGGGGGTGGGAGCAGGTATCCGTTATGTAACACCGGTGGGACCCATCGCAATCGATTTCGGAATCGATCCGAACGACAGCAGCCAATACGCCATCCATTTTCGTATCGGAGAACTCTTTTGAAGCGTCTGCGATCCCTCCCTTGGCTAAGATGGCTCAAACATTTGTTTGTAACGTTTCATTTTCTCCTCTATAGCGCCATTTTACTCGCATCTGCGGCTTTGTATATCGCTTTTCGCCCTGACAGTTTGGAAATCGTCAATACCTATTTTCTCGAACCCTTCGATGTCCACTACAGCCATGCAGAGGGATCAATCGTAGAAGGGTTTGTCCTCCATAACGTCCGCAGTGACAAAATGGAAGCCAAAACCCTCGTACTAAAATACAATCTGGTCAAAATGCTGGAGGGGGAGCATACGATCGATTCGATCAAAATCGATGGTTTACGCCTCCATCTGGATGATTTTATCAGCGATGACGACTCCATCTGGCCGTTTCCAACTTTCCGCCTCCGTGACGTATCGATCACCAATCTCCAACTTATAAGTTCCTATCCGATTGAACTTGATCTTAGCGGTAAAAATGGCACCTATGACGGAGATGATCTGAATTTTGCCTCCTTTCGTGCTACCTTGAAATCACGCTATGCGAGCGGTGCAATACACGGTGTGGTCCGAAACAATTCCCTCAAAGGGTTATGTGATCTCTACCCCAATACCGCTGAACTCGCCCCTTATAGCGGGCGCTTCACGACATTGCCGCGCGTATTGAGGGTAAAAATCAACGAGCTCTCTGCCAATCAGGCACTCTTACAAACCGCAATCGCGCGGTTAGAGTCTAAACAAGATGCCCGTGTTCAAGCCGAAGCAATTACCCTGAATTTTCGTTATCTTTATGACAATGACTATTTCGATATCGATGCACTCTATAAACTCATACGTGAAAATGACTCGATACACACCAAACAACACCTCCGTTATGCGTTGGAAGGGATTACTACCTCGGAATTTGACGGAATTATTACCTCAGAGCATCCGCTCCCATCCAACACGCTGCACGGAGAGTTCACCGATTCGCTCAAAGGTCTCACCGGAACGCTTCAACTCGATAGAAGCATCCTCCAGCTCTTCAGCAGTGATTACGACCGTTTCAACTTGACACTCCGCAGTAAAGATCAAAATCTCTCCTTTATCCCAGCATTGCCGGAACATATCCGTTCTTCCACACTTCAGCTCGATGCTAAAGGATCGTATCTCCTAAGCACCGCTGGATTACGTGGAGAGATCAAAGCGCTCCACGATCATGCACGCTTTGAGGGAACTTTTTCGACCCTAAACGGCCATCATTCCCTGGATGGAAACCTCATCCTCCCCCAAGATGCCGCGATGTGGAGAAATTGGGCCCATAAACCACCTGAACATCTCCTCCTCTCCCTCGATGATGAGGCCAATGCAACACGTTTGCAGCTAAGCGGAGCTTCTTTAGCCCTTAATGCCACCCTAAAAGGGGAACAGCTTAAAGGTTCCGGCAATTATTTAGGGGGCTTTTTTGATATCGTAGGCTCCCTTTCACCGTCTCAAAACAGTGTTGACATCGATCTTCTTATCCCCTCATTGTTCACTACCCTCTCCAAATTGGAACCGATCGAACTGCATCAGGGTGAGTACTACGATGCGGAAATACGGGCCCGTACCCACATCGATTTTACCGATACCCTCACCATCAAAAGTGAACTCAAAATTCCATGGTACGCCGCCGTACTCGATTCTCAACGCGCCTATGCCGGTACAGAGGGAAGTATGAATATCGATTATCGGGATGGAAATATCACCCTCAATCGTTACCGCTTCGAAGTGGCCGATCATCCTATCTTTAGCGACAAGAGATCGCACATGCATCTAGATGGTGTAGGTGGCATTATCGTCGATGAGTTGTGGGTTTATGATAGCTTGCTCCTCACAGGAAGTATCCAAAATGATCTTAGCGCTGCTTTACGGCTCCGATCAGAGCGTTTTAGCTATAAAGGCCCCGAGGGAGAAGCGCACGCACGGGCCGATATCATCTTTACACGCGACAACAATGCCAACCAAAATCTCTCCGGTGAGCTCACAATACTCGATGCGACCATAACCTACTTGCCGCTGCAGCAGTTCAAAGTAATGGATGATGACATTATCATCATTCAAGACGTCCGCCCTCCAAGCAGTGCTAAGCTCTCTACAAATCTTCATATCACGGCACGCGAACCGATCCATTTCAAAACCAAAGAGCTCGATTTACGTCTCAACCCTGATATTACTCTCTGGAAAGAACCGACCGATCCTATGCAAATTTTAGGGATGGTGAGTATCCCAACCGGCAGTGCGACGACAGCGGGAAAACACTTTACCATCAAACCTTCCGAGATCTATTTCGGCGGAGATGTCCCACTCAATCCGTATCTGAATCTCACAATCGGACATGAGGTTGATTACCATAAAATCCTCATCTATGTCACACATACGCTCGATTCACCGATTTTCCTCTTTAGCTCCGATCCGGTTATGAGCCAAAACGATATTATGAGTTATATCCTCTTCGGCTCACCGGCAAATGCTGTAAGCGGAGGGGATACGTCAACAACAACCGTTCGCGCCGATGCGACCAACTTCATGCTCGGTGCAGGGCTTAAAGGGCTTATCAGCGGTGCAACAAAACTCCAGATCGACACCATGAATATTCTCACCACCGCTGAGGGGGGAATGGGGTTTGAAGTGGGAGCACGTCTCAACAAAGACCTCCGAATTCTCTATAAAAACGATACGGTATCGAGTGTTTTACTCCAATATACCGTGAACCGATGGCTGCGGCTTGATGCCGATATACACGAGTTGGGGCAGGGGATCAACGCGATCTATATCAAAGATTTTCGTGATTTCCTGCCGCACAATAAAAAAGTCATTCAAAAATAATTCTTGATATTCGTCAAGAACGATACGCTTTGATCCTTTTATACTGTCGTACTTAAAATGATAAAGGAATAACCATGATTTTCGAGTTTATGCGTGACGATCACAGAGCATGCGATCATCTTTACACCGAAGCGGAAAATGCACTTGCAGACAAAAAAACTGACGAAGCCAAAACATTGTTCGAATCGTTTTACCAAGCGACCAATCACCATTTCGATATGGAAGAACGTGAACTCTTTCTCACCTTTGAACAACGGACAGGGATGATGGGGGGACCGACGCAAATGATGCGATACGAACATCAGCAGTTACGCAGTCTCCTCGAATCGATGCGTCTTGCTCTGGGTGAAAACCGCAATGATGATTTTTTCGGAATCGGAGAGTCGATGATGATTATGCTCCAGCAGCACAACATGAAAGAGGAACAAATGCTCTATCCGATGATCGACCGCGCTTTAGGCGACGATGCAGAGTCAATGATTCAAACACTTAAGGATATGGCGTAATGATCCTCCTCGACACCCGAGAATTCGACCATCCGATCCCATTGGAAATGGCGGTAGATCGTTTTAAAAAACTGAAGGGTGAAGAGGTGATTCATATGATCCACCGACGTGAACCGATCCCGCTTTTTGAGATCATTACCAAAAACGGCGGTCGATATCTCAGTGTCATGGAGAGAGATGATCTTTGGCATATTTACATTACCCGCAGTCCCACACTCGCACTGGAGCACACCGATGTATAATGGTCTTTCCCTCGATCAAGCCCCTCCTCTTTCGGTGGTCATGCGCTTTTTTCTCACCGTTCCCCTCTTTGGGTTAGTCCTGTGCGCAATCATCTTTTTTAACCCTCACACGGTTCTAATCCCCAATCATCCCTTTTCTCTTGCAGCGATTCATCTGATGTTTTTAGGAATCATCACCATGAGTATGATCGGTGCCCTGTTTCAGATGCAGAGTGTTTTGGGGGGACGCCCTATCCCGTCGGCTCCAGGGAATGCTTTTTTGATTCATCTGTTTTTCGTGATCGGAATCCTCTCCCTGAGCGGAGCTTTTATCACTACCCTTCCTCTCCTCTTTGTGATTGCATCCCTCTTTTTGGGTGCCTCGATCCTCTATAGTGCGAATCTTATCCTTCCGCTTCTCTTTGGCGGAGTTACGCATGACACGCTTCGGGGGATGCGGCTAGCCCTCATCGCCCTCTCTCTTACCGCGATTTTAGGGATTATCATGGCGAGCGAATACGCTAACAGCGCGTTTAGCGCTTCCCACGATGCCCTCCGCAGTATCCACTACTCCTTCGGTCTGATCGGATGGGTCGGGGCCCTGATCATTGCGGTAGCGTTTCAAGTCGTCGAGATGTTTTACGTCACAACCGCGTACAGTTCATGGTGCAAACGAAATGCTTTTAAAGTGATTGCCGCTTCTTTGGTTTTAAAAACAATCTGGCTGATCGGAGCATTACCGTTTGTTTGGATGTTTGATCTCGTTATGGGGGCGTTATTGGTCGGGTTTATCGTTACTACGGTAAAACGGCTCAAAGAGCGCAAACGCCGTGTTAGTGATGTGAGTATTTTGTTTTGGGGATTTGGAATGGCTTTGCTTATGATTTCCATTATCGCATACGCTCTATTTTCCTACAACGACTACCCGCCGTTTCAAAGTATGGCCTTAATCTCTTTTGCCCTGTTTGCATTATCAATCATATTGGCAATGATGGGGAAAATCGTCCCTTTTTTGGTGTGGTTCCACCTCAGTTCATCCGGATACATGGATGCTCCGATTATGTCGAATATTATCCCTCACTCTCGTGCCAAAGGGTTATTTTGGCTCTTTGGATTGACGGCTGTTCTCACTTTAAGCGGCGTATTTTTCCCTGAGTTACTAAGACTTAGCGCCTTTAGCGGAGCCACTATGTTCATACTGCTGCTAATCAATCAGACCAAAGCGCTGCGGCTCTACCGCCATACCCTCATTCACGGAACACGCTTCGAGCAGATATAACTTAGCGAGATTGCAAAATTTTCAAGTGCTTATCGCTATAATCAATCAACGTTCATAAAGGGATGATGATATGGAGCCGCTATTTATTCAAAACAGTATTCTCTCGCTTGTCTTGGGCTTTGTGATCGGCTTACAACGTGAAATGCACACCATCTATTCGAACAAAACCCAAGATTTCGGAGGAGCCAGAACCTTTTCGATGATCTCTCTTTTTGGGTATTTATCGGCGTGGTTTAGTACCTTTTTTCCCTACTTTTTTTTGATTGCCGCAGTGCTGATGGGATTATTGCTCATCGCTGCGTATATCGTCAATAGTGTCTCCATCGCCGAAAAAGGGGCGACAACCGAGTTCGCGGCCCTCGTCACATTTGTCATCGGTGGGATGTTAAACTACTCCCTCCCCATCTTTTCCGTCTTTATCACGATTATTGTCCTCTTTGTCCTCAACATTAAAGATACCGTCCGAGAGTATGAGCAAACCATCACCAAAAAAGACCTCAGTGCCGCTATTTTATTTATGATTATGACCTTTGTCATTCTCCCGGTTTTACCCGATAAAACCATCGATCCTATGGGACTGGTGAATCTCTACCGTATCTGGATTATGGTCGTTTTGGTGGCAGGAATCTCTTTTTTCGGCTACATTGCCATCCGTATTTTAGGCTCCACACACGGTATCGGTGTGGCTGGACTTTTTGGGGGATTGGTCTCATCAACCGCTGTGGCGATGAGTATGGCACGACGCGTCCATGAAAACGGTTTTTTAGCCAAAAATCTGGCACTAGGTATCGCTCTGGCTTCCTCCATGATGCTTATTCGCGCCGGCATAGAGATGTGGGTCATTAATCCCGGTATCACCCGTCTCTTTATCATCCCCATTGTGGTAGGTTCACTCTTTGGATACGGATATATCGCGATGCTCTATTTCACTTCGAAACGAGAGAATATCCCTCAAAACATCGAATTTAAAAACCCGTTTGATCTCAAAGAAGCACTGGTAATGGGACTGATTTTTGGTGCAACGCTCGCTTTGATCACACTCTCGAACCGCTACATCGGGGATATGGGGGTCTATGCGGTCGCTCTGGTCTCAGGAATCGCCGATGTCGACGCCATTATTCTCTCCCTCTCTTCATTGGCCAAAAACGGTCTCAACCCCACTACCGCTCAATACGCTATTCTCATCGCTATTATCAGCAATACGTTCGCCAAAGCGGCTCTTGTCCTCTTTTTTGGAAAAATGCCCCTCTTTCGATTCGTATTGATGTACTATCTCATATCGATCGGTGCATTTACGATAACAGCGCTGATAATGCTATAGATAAAGAAAAATATGATTTGATTAATAGAAAGAGTATGGGTACAGAAAGAAAAATCGTCTTTTGGAAGTCCGTAAATAGGGGTTTCATAGGGGTATGGCGGACAGCTAGGGGTTCGAACCCTAGATAGGTTGCCCTATACACGCGTTCCAGGCGTGCGCCTTCGACCACTCGGCCAGCTGTCCAGTTAAATGGAAGAGCGAAATTATACCCAAGTGTGCTTTGGGTTAGCCTTAATAGCCAAACTTCTTCGTTGGCGATTTTTTGCGTGATTGCTCTTTATTCCAACGATTGTTGATATGTTTGATCCATACGGCAAAAATACCAATCAAAAGCAAGGCGGCACATACCTCATATCCGATTGCCCAGATAACAAAGAAAGAGGCTAATTCAAACTGTAAAAAATACTCATAGCTCGCTTCCGCAACAAATAAAAATAAGAATAACAACCCCATCAGATACGGGAGTATCAGAATATAAAGGGCTAAGACGATTCCCTCATACCCCTCCGGCGAAAAAACAAAATCACGGTAATCGAGCGACTTTTGAAAAAAGTCATCTTCCATTTTACGACGTGATTTGAGGTTTTGGTTCTGATACTCTCGAGCGCTGTTTCGGGCGCTGTCTGAGATCAATGCCGACTGTATCCGTTTCTCTTTATTTGTACTCATAACTGACTACCTTAAACGCGTGATGATAAATTATATCTTGTTTTATAAAAAATGTTGATTGATTGGCAAAAGAATTCTATAATATTAATAAATTATAGATAACCGAAACACGAAGGAGATGCATTTCGGTCAAACTATCGAAGGAGAATCGAATCACCATTGTAGAAAAGAAGTGTTAATTTTGTGTAAAAAAAATATTATTTTTGAATGACCATTAGGTTGATATAATGCCATGACTCTATAAAAAGGCTTTTTGTGCTCCCAAATCAACGTTTTTACTCCATCAGTGACGATTTTCGCTCCCCTTATGCCCGTGATCGCGATCGTATTATCCATTCAGGGAGTTTTCGACGACTTGAGTACAAAACACAGGTCTTTTTGAACTCTCAGGGGGATTTTTTTCGTACCCGTCTCACCCACAGCATCGAAGTGAGCCAAATTGCCCGCTCTATCGCATCGCATTTAGGGCTGGAGGAATCGCTCGCTGAGAGTATTGCTCTCTCGCATGATTTGGGACATACCCCTTTCGGACACATCGGCGGAGATACTCTCGATGTGTGTTTACGCGAACGTGGATTTAAGTGTGGATTTGAGCACAATTTCCAGAGCTTTCGGGTCGTAACCAAACTCGAACAGCGCTATAAAGCATTTTTAGGCCTCAACCTCACCTACGCGACATTGGAGGGGATTTTAAAACACTCCTACCCTTATAACAAACCATTTTTGCCCAATGAAATCAGGGAATCCTTTGCTCTCGACACCCACCCCAGCATCGAAGCAATGATTGTCGACCGTGCCGATGAAATCGCTTACATCAGTCACGATATCGATGATGGAGTCGCATCAGGACTTATCAGCTTTGAAACCCTGCGTTCCAGCGAACTGATACAAACCATTTTAGAAAAAGTATACGATGAAGGTATCCACGAAGACGAGGACGAAATGTTCCGCTACCGTTTCAGCTCCCATCTTATCAACCATTTAGTCTATTCACTCCTCGAATATTCCCGAGACAAAATCGATAACACCCGTGTGTTAGCTTCGGTCATACCCGCATCCGAGCCGATTGTTATCGGATTTGAGCCGGAGTTGGAGACGCAGATCAAAAAACTCAAAAAGCTTCTTTATCAAGAACTCTATCAACACAAACACATTATGCGCAAAATGTTTGCCGGAAAACAGGCG
>NZ_MIBT01000094.1:0-909 GCF_001829605.1 Sulfuricurvum sp. RIFCSPLOWO2_12_FULL_43_24
AAAAAAAGAAAAATATTTTAGGTGGACTACTGGGAAGTAAAAATAAAGCAAGCGAACATGAAATCGAGCTCTCCCTTCGCTATTATGAAGAGATCATTGTCCTCTCGGATAAACTCAAACACAAACTTCGTATTTTAGAGAGTCAACTCATGAGTTTAGGAGAAGAGAAATTTGATCTCATAGCCGGATTTACAAACGTAGAAGTTCCAGCCCCGTTGGAGCTCAAAATCCCTGAACCGTCTAATAATGATGACGAAGCTTATTATTATGGTACACGAGGGAGAGGGTAATTTCCTATTCCCGAAGCAGTGCTTCGAAAGCTTCTCTGGAAACTGGTTTATAATAATAGTACCCTTGGATCGAATTTATACTGTTGAGACGTAAAAACTCCATCTCCTCAGCACTTTCTACCCCTTCAGCCAATACGTCCAAATCCAACCCTTTTGCCAATGCGATAATTGCTTTTGCAATCGTTTGATTTTTGGGTTCATGGGTTATATTTCGGACGAAAGAGATATCAATTTTTAATTTATTGATTGGAAGATTTTTAAGATACGAAAGAGAAGAATAGCCTGTACCGAAATCATCAATCGATACATGGAATCCTTTTGCCCGTAGCTCTTCTAGCATTACAATGACTTTTTCAGGGTTTGAAAGGATTGAACGCTCCGTGATTTCGAGCTCGATCCATTCAGGCTTACATTGTGTCTCTTCTAAAATCCGCTCTAAGATTGCTATAAAATCGGTATGGACAAACTGGTTCGCTGCGACATTGACCGCGATACGACCCACCAAAAGATTGGAATCAAACCATCGTTTAGCTGTTTTAAAACTCTCGACTAATACAAATTCGCCGATTGCAAGGATTAGGCTGCTCTCCTCAGCAATCGGAATAAAATCCGATGGGGA
>NZ_MIBT01000094.1:970-1199 GCF_001829605.1 Sulfuricurvum sp. RIFCSPLOWO2_12_FULL_43_24
CCATCAAGCCGTTGTTTGGATCAACTTGGGGCTGATAATAGAGCTCTAATTCGTGATTGGATAACGCTTTTTTGAGATTAGTCGAAATCGCCATACGATGACGTGAACGTTCAGTTAACGTGCTGTTGTAAAAACTAAAGGTATTTTTCCCTGAATTTTTAGCATCATACATAGCAGCATCAGCACACTGTAATAGCTCCTCCGTCGTTTGAGCATCTTTCGGATATTT
>NZ_MIBT01000094.1:1249-4077 GCF_001829605.1 Sulfuricurvum sp. RIFCSPLOWO2_12_FULL_43_24
AGGGGTGATTAAACATATCGGATATCTTATCCATTATTGTATCAATCAAATTTTCATCTCTTTGACACTGTACGACAACAACAAACTCATCCCCACCGCTACGTACGATGAATGAATCAGGCGGAAAGGTATTTTGAAGAATATGGGTCACATCAATAAGTAATTTATCTCCGAAACTATGCCCGTAGGAATCATTGATCTCTTTAAATTCGTCCAGGTCAAGAAGCATAAATGCCAGTTTGACATTTTCAGAAAATTGCTTCTCCATAAACTCATGTAAACTGAGATGGTTGGGCAGTCCGGTAAGTTCATCATGATGTGCCAAATGATCGTACCTCTCTTTTTCCGCAATGATTCTAATTTGGTCTTCTTTCTGTCGTGTTATGTCTTGCATTACACCTTGGACTTTACTAACTTCCCCCTCTTCAATGACAGGTGAACCGACGGTTCGTACCCATTTATGGATTCCAGTAGCACTAATAATCTCCAGTTCCAAATCATACGCCCTACCCAGTGTAATGGCATCGTGTATCGCTTGCTCAATAATCGGGCGTGACTGAGGGGTATAAAATTCAAGTCCTTTGCTGACATCAATAGACTCATTTGGAGGAAGATCATGGATGCGGATGAGCTCATCCGTCCATTCCCCCTTCATCGTTTTTGTATCAAAACTCCATCCCCCTATTTTGGCAATATAATTCGTTTGTGACAACAGCTGTTCATGGGCTCTTTTACGATATTTGCCGAGTTTTACCGCCCCATCGACTCGGGCAATCAACTCACCGCTGTGAAACGGTTTTGAGAGATAATCGTCCGCACCGGAATTCAGCCCTTCAGTTTTATCAATCTCTCCCGCACGAGCTGAGAGCAAAATAATCGGCAACGAATAGGTATATTCGGCAGAACGTATTTTCTTTAACAATTCAAAACCGTTTAATCGTGGCATCATGACATCGCTTAGGACAAGATCCGGCAAACTTTTTTGACACATTTCCCATGCATCTTCCCCATCAACGGCCAAAGAGACACTGTATCCGGCATCTTCCAGCAATCGTTTGATAAATTCCCGCATATCCGCATTATCATCGGCCACGAGAATCTCTCCTTTGGTATTCTCTTTTGGAGTATAAATTTCATCTTTTTTATTTTCACTGCTCCAGCGTTTTGCTTCAGCTATGTATGTTTGTGCGTGTCGTGGCAGTTTTCCAGATGCTTCATCGTAAGATCTCTTGTGCTCAGAAGCTTCATGCTGAATTCCTAATGGCATAGAAATGGTAAATGTCGTTCCCTCTCCTACTTTGCTGGTAACTTCGATACTTCCCCCCTGAAGTTTCACCAGTTCTTGAACCAGCGACAAACCGATCCCTGTCCCCTCATAGGAACGTCCGTATGAATTTTCAACCCTGTAAAAACGTTCAAATAATTTTGGTAGTGCTTCTTCGGGAATTCCTATACCGGTGTCTTGAATACGCAAAACTGCTTTTCCGTTCTCAGATCGGGTCGATACGGTAATGGAACCGTCCTGGGTAAACTTGAATGCGTTAGAGAGGAGATTTAAAACAATTTTTTCCCACATCTCTCTGTCTATTTCCACCCATTCGCTCATAGGGGGACAATCTACAATTAATTGAACATTGGCAAGTTCGGATGCCGATGAAAAATTACTCGCCAAATCAGCTGTCAACGTTGAGAGATCCGTTGCTTCATACGCTGCTCTCGCCCGGCCTGCTTCAATTCGTGAAAAGTCGAGAAGATTGTTGACCAATTTCAACAATCGTAATGCATTGCGATGAATAATTTCAATATTTGCCGTAATCCGGTCATCATCTAAATTCTGACGATTAGCAAGGAGCTCTTCAACAGGAGCCAACATTAAAGTCAAAGGGGTTCGGAACTCATGGGAAATATTGGAGAAAAATTCAGTTTTGAGTCGATCAAGCTCTTTGAGTTTGTCATTCAGAAGCATGAGTTCTTTTTCTCTGGCTTTAATGAGACGATTAGCCTCTTTCACCTCTTTCGCCCGTTTTAAGACCTCTGCTTCAAGCCTGTTTGTTTGCATATCCGATGATTGGCTGACGGTATTGTTCGCTTCTTTGAGCAATACAAAATCGGTTACATCTTCAACATTATGGATAATATATTCGACTTTATCCTCTTTCCCAAATATCGGCGCATTTACGGGACTCCAGTATTTTACTTCATATCCCTCACTGCCGTCTCGGAGCGGAATGTCGTATTTTTGTATTCCCATAATATCGGTTTGACCATATCGAACAACACTGTCCAAAGAAATATGCAGATCACTAACACCGCTGACGGATTCATCACTTGGATTATCAGGGAAAACTTCAAAGAGGGGTTTGCCTATGACATTTTCACGCATAATACCCGTCGCATTCAAATAGTAATCGTTTACAGCAACGATTGTGTAGGCTTCATCCGCCTGTAAAATAAGATAAGGATGGGGACTCGCTTCAAAGAGTAGCTTGAAAAAGATTTCAGACTGACGCATAGGAATCTTCCAATAAATTAGATTTTATTCCGTTATATTATAACGCCAAAATGTAACTTTGCAGTCCGATATCGTTGTACTGTACAAAAGAGCATTATTGCATGCATATAACTCGATTCTATGCATTGTACTACCCGTATAATTAGCCTCTAAATAATAAAATAATATAATAGTTTCTTCTAAACTATTGTGCTTAAAGGGGTTTGATGCTCAATTTTATCGACTATATCTATTTTATCTACGGCCTTGCCTTTTTCATGTTTGGTTTTAGTATCCTCCACTATCCGATGGAAAATTCTATTTTTAAATTTACCCG
>NZ_MIBT01000094.1:4091-5538 GCF_001829605.1 Sulfuricurvum sp. RIFCSPLOWO2_12_FULL_43_24
TAGGCGTATTTGGAATTCTTCACGGTATATCCGAATGGCTTATCATGTTCAAATCATTGGGAAGCGAAGAGACGAAAGAGACATTTTACCTGGCCGGCTTGATTATGATGAGCCTCTCGTATGCTATCCTTTTCTATTTTTCCTTACGGGTTATTTGGAATAAAACATTTGCGATGATCACTCTTCTCATTATTATTTTTGGTTTGGGAGCATTACTGATAGGTTTTCATCAGTTCACCTTAGTAAATGTCAATATAATGGTTCGCTACTTCCTCGGTGCTCCGGGAATATTCATGACCGCATACATCTTTTTTCATCCATTCTATCTCGTCCAAGGATCCGTATATGATGCGATGAAACGATGTGCTAATCTCCTTGCAAGCACTTTTTTTCTCTACGGTATCCTCGCAGGCCTCATTGTCCCCTCCGGAACATTTTTCCCCTCATCCATAGTAAATGGAGCATCTTTTGGAGCACTCACTACGTTGCCGGTCGAGCTGTTCCGCGCCTTGTGCGCCATTGTGGCAAGCTATGCGATTACACAAATATTACGTGTCTTTAAACACCAAACCGACTTTCATCTTCTCAGACTCTCAAAAGCCCTCGAAGAGAGCGGAGATACCGTAGTCATTACCGATACAGAGGGGAAAATAGAATATGTCAACCGTGCTTTTGAACAGCAATCAGGCTATTTAGCGCAGGAAGTGATCGGACATAAACCCAGTATACTCCGATCCGGCGAACACCAGAACTCCTTTTATCAACATCTATGGGATACGATCCTCTCAGGGGAGACCTATCGCGGAGTTCTGACCAATAAACGAAAAGATGCAACCCTTTATCATGAATTCAAAACCATCGTCCCGCTGAAAAACAAGCGTCAGGAACTCACGAATTTTATCTCTACCGGTAAAGATATTACCACACGAATACTCTTTGAACATGAGCTGGAAAAAGCTGCATCTACCGATCCGCTGACCAATGCGGCAAACCGATTACAGTGTAATCGATGGCTCAAATTAGCCACTGAACATGCCCAGGATTCCAATATTTCAGTTGCCTTGATCCTTTTTGATATCGACGATTTCAAAAAAGTAAATGATACCTACGGACATAATGCCGGGGATGATGTCCTGAGCAAAATTGCCGAAGTCGTCCGCAGCATAGTAAGAAGCAATGATATGTTCGCACGCTGGGGCGGTGAAGAGTTTGTCATTCTACAGATAGACACACCTTTTGAGGGGACTATTGCCCTTGCCGAGCGGCTCAAAAAAGAGGTCGAGCACGCTACGTTTAAAGAGGTCGGTCAAATAACCGTTAGTATCGGCGTAGCTCAATACAATGGTGTTGAAAGTATCGAATCATTTGTCAAAAAGGCAGATGATGCCATGTATCAGGCAAAAACGGAAGGAAAAAATAGGGTTGTCGTGAGCAAAAGATAAGCTAT